>QZJX01000004.1 GCA_003599395.1 Ignavibacteriales bacterium
CAAAATATTATTCTTACATTGACTCAGATTTACCAAATGCTGATAAAGTTTCTTATCGTCTAAGACAAATTGATAATGATGGAACAGATGCTTATTCAAAAATAGTAGAGGTTGATCTCGGCGGTATAACAAGTGTTGAAGATGAAATGCAGTTTGAATTCGCGTTAGAACAAAATTATCCAAATCCGTTTAATCCGGTAACAAAAATTAATTTTACACTTCCAAACGTAGGGACAACTCATGAGTTGTCCCTACAAGCGAAGTTGACAGTTTATAATTTACTTGGTCAAGAAGTTCATACTCTAGTAAATGAAGTAAAATCTGCCGGAAGTTATCAAATACAATTTGATGCAAGTGATTTACCGAGCGGAATTTATTTCTATTCGCTTACTTATGGTAATCATAATCAAACTCGTAAACTTGCGCTTCTAAAATAGTTTTATGTAGTGGGCGTTTAATTTGCGTCCACTACAAATTTACATTCAACCTAAATATTTTTTAACTTGCTCAGACTGCATGATTAAAAGAATGTAAGAATTTTTTTACTTCAGTACTCTTAAATCGATCATCCGATAAAATCTCAATTAAATTAAAAGTAGTTGCAACATTCCTCAGTTCCGTAATTATACTTATCATTGATTATACCTTTTGGTTATTATTATATTGAAATAAATCTACCATTTTAAATCTTTCCTTTTTACTTGTATTAATTTGAAGTGATTTGTATTATAAAGATCATTTTAATTAATAAATGAGGGCATCATGAGAGGTATATTACATTTGCTTTTAACCTTCATGTTTATAAATATTATTTCCTTCGCTCAAGTTGAATTCTCAATAGGTTCGCCACCAGCTACAATTGATTTTAATTCCTTCACGGGTAATGGTTTTTCGCCAACTCCAGCAGCAGGTCAACTAAATTCTAATGAGTGGATTGTTCAAGGACTTTCAGATGGGGTTCTATCATTTGGTGGAACAGCTACCACTGGTGACTTTGCACGTGGTGCAAGCGTAGGTGGCGTATCAACTGGTGGTATTTATTCTTTTGCAGTAGGTTTTGAAAATTTTGCGCTTGGAGCGCAACCTACCGCTCTTGATATGAACCCAGGCCATTTTATTCTCAGACTTCAAAATACTGGTTCTACCCCTATTACTGAATTATCACTCTCTTATGTAATTTGGGTTTTTAACGATGAAGCTCGGTCTAGTTCGTTTAATTTTAGTTATTCAACTGACAATTCGTCATATATCGACGTCTCAGCAGCGGATTTTACAACGCCTGAAGCGGCTGATGATCCAGCAGCTTGGGTATCAACTAATAGAAATATAAACTTGACTTCATTGGACGTTGCTGAAAATGATTTTTTATATCTCCGTTGGAGTACCGCTGATGTAAGTGGTCCAAGTTTTCGTGATGAGATTGCACTTGATGACATAACATTTACTTCCGTACTTCCGGTAGAACTAACTTCCTTCAATGCTGAATTTGTTGATAATTCTGTTCGACTAAACTGGGAAACCGCAACTGAAACAAACAATGCAGGATTTGAAGTCCAAAGGCAGAATTCAGAACTAGTCCCGAGCGAAGACGAGGAATGGGAAGTTTTAACATTTATACCGGGACACGGTACAACTAACTCACCAAAATATTATTCTTACATTGACTCAGATTTACCAAATGCCGATAAAGTTTCATATCGCCTAAGACAAATTGATAATGATGGAACAGATGCTTATTCAAAAATAGTAGAGGTTGATCTTGGCGGTGTAACTAGTGTTGAAGATGAAATGCAGTTTGAATTCGCGTTAGAACAAAATTATCCAAATCCGTTTAACCCGGTTACAACAATTAATTTTACACTTCCAAACGTAGGGACAACTCATGAGTTGTCCCAACAAGCGAAGTTGACAGTTTATAATTTGCTTGGTCAAGAAGTTCGTACTTTAGTAAATGAAGCAAAACCTGCCGGAAGTTATCAAATACAATTTGATGCAAGTGATTTACCGAGCGGAATTTATTTTTATTCGCTTACTTATGGTAATCATATTCAAACTCGTAAACTGGCACTTCTAAAATAGAATTAATTTATCCTCGTAGGGACAACTCATGAGTTGTCCCTAAATATTTACATAATAATTCCAACTCCTTTTAACTTGCTAAACAATTCAATAAGGGATAATTTTCACAGGACAATTTTGTGTTAATTATCGAGGAAAAATAATGTCAAATTTTGTAATCAAACCAGCAGTCAGAACTGAAAAAATAACTTATGCAGTGAGAGATATTATTGTATTAGCAAATGAAGTCGCAAAAACTGGTAAAGAGATGTTATACTTAAATATCGGCGATCCTAACTTATATGATTTTGAACCGCCGCGTCACATGGTAGATGCAACTTACAATGCAATGTTAAAAAACAAAAACGGTTATTCGCCATCATCGGGAATTAAAGAAGCGATTGAAGCTATAGAAAAAGAAGCTGAACGAAAAGGAATCAAAAATATTCACGATATATTTGTAACAACCGGCGCAAGTGAAGCGATCGAACTTGCCGTGACTGCATTAGTAAACCAAGGTGAAAATATCTTAACTCCAACACCGGGATATCCATTATACACAGCAATCTCAAGTAAATTAATGGCTTATGAAAATCCGTATTATCTAAATGAAGCAAACGGATGGCAGCCGGATATCGAAGATATTAAAAGTAAGATTAACGACAAGACAAAGGGAATAATAATCATTAATCCGAATAATCCAACGGGATCAAATAGTAATTATGATACTTTGAAAGAATTAGTTGATCTAGCTGTAGAAAAAAATCTTGTAATCTTTGCAGATGAAATTTATGATAAACTTTTATTCGATGGACAAAAACATGTATCGATTGCATCTATTAGACCCGATGCACCGGTAATAACTTTTGGCGGATTGTCTAAAAATTATATGGTGCCGGGATTCAGAATTGGTTGGGGAGTGGTTAGCGGACAAAAAGAAATGTTGAAAGATTATATTGAAGCGATAAATAAAATGCTTCGTGCAAGACTTTCGGCAAATCATCCCGAACAATACGGAATTAAACCAGCATTGCAGGGAGATCAATCTCATTTAACAATTGCGATGGAAAAACTTCACAAGAGAAGGGACATGACTTATGAGATGCTGAATTCCGTTGAAGGAATTTCATGCGTTAAACCCGAAGGTGCATTTTACGCTTTCCCAAAAATTGAACTGAATAAACAAAATGATAATCACTTTGTTGCCGAGTTAATTAAAGAAACCGGAGTTGTTGTTGTACCGGGAACAGGATTCGGTCAAGTGCCGGGTACAAACCACATGCGTGTAGTTTTCTTACCGCAAGATGAAGTTCTCGCAAAAGCTTACGAAAAGATTGTTGAGTTTTATAAGAAGTACAAAGAAGAATTTGATAAATGAGTTAATATTAAAACCCCGGGATTTGTCAAGTTATTTGTGTATTAATAAGTTAATGACTACAGATTTATAATGGAAAATCCCGGGGTTTCAATTAAATAAAGGAATAGAAAATGATATTCGATTCAATTACAAATAGTGATTTATATTATGGTCTTGGTGAAAAATTCAAAACAGCATTCGAATTTTTAAAGAATACCGATCTTGAAAATTTACCGTTAGAAAAAATTGAAATAGATGGTGATAATGTGTTTGCAATCCCGCAAAAATATATCACCGTTGATGATCATGAAAAAAATTGGGAAGCTCACAGAAAGTACATTGATTTACAATACATAATCAGTGGTTCTGAAAATATCGGATTTGTGTTAATTGATTATCTGGATGAATTTCAGGATTACGATCTAGAAAATGATTATGAGTTACTCTCCGGTGAAGGTGATTACGTACAAATTAACGATGGTGAGTTTGCAATATTTTTCCCGGATGATGCACATAAACCGGGATTGAAAGTCGGCGAGAATGAAGAAGTTCATAAAATAGTAATTAAAATAAAAGTGAATTAAAACCCCGTGATTTCTCAGGTTATTGTTTAGTAGAGAAGTTTTAGATTACAATTTAATAATGGAAAATCCCGGGGTTTTTCAAAAGCTACTCAATAACTTTTTTATTTATCGCATCAACAAAAAGAATATCGCCGACATTATCATAACCTAAAAACATTTCAGAGCCTTCGTGTTTTAATCGTTCTTCATGAAAACCGATAATAACCAATGCGGCTTCATAAGATTTTTCATTTACCAATGATTGAATTTTAACTCCTTCTTTTCTTTCGATGACTTCAATATTTTTATCTGTGATTGGCAATCTGCCGGTCAAAACAAGTTCGTTCAAACGTTCCTTTGATAATTGGATTTCGCCTTCTTTGCAAGTACTATAAATTTTTATAAAACTTTTTTGCCAATCCGGATGACCTAAAATGATATAACTAAGTAAAATCATGAGGTTTGCATTATCATCATCAAGACTTCTGATCCAAACATGAATTCCGTTTTCATAACGGATATTTCTATTCGAACAACCGAGAACACATACGTCGAAATCACCGGCTTGAGTAAGTGAAATATTATCTGTAATTCTATCCAGTTCGGAAGGTTCTTTTTTATCGAATTCAAATATTATCATGTTACTTTCCAAACCGGAAGCACTTGGTAGTTGTACTGCTTGCGCAATCGCCGAAGTATAGGAAGGTGAGATAATTGTATCGACAATCATATTCCCGCCGATTTTTTGCGAGCGTTTAATCAAATCCTCTTGAATTCGAACAGCTTCTTGTATTGATTTTTTTGAATAATAACCTTCGATCAAGTGAAGGTATGTTCCGAAACCATGTCGGTGAGAAATCCAATTTAAAAGTTCGAAAGCTTTATCCCGTTCGAATGAATGTTTAGAAATACAAATTGCCGAAGGTCGCCAAGTTTCACGAAGTCGTTTCGATTTTTGCAGATATACTTGCAAGTTTCTACTTAGTTGAAAAATTGTACCGAGAAATATTGATTCCAATCCTTTGCGGTTCTTGTGGTATTCATTAATCCCGATGTACATCGCTATCATTAAAATTATTGAAAGAATCGCATAGGTAGGACTCATCTGAAACATCAGCCAAACACAAAGAACAAAACCAATTAATGAAAAGTACCAACGTGAACGAAAAGTTGGTCTGTATGAAGGATCGGATCCGAAGTGATGTAAAAATGAAATCAAACAAATTGAACCGTATGTAACCATAAAGAACATAGAAATTATTGAAGCAACAACATCAACATCACCAAGGCTTACAAATATCAATGCAATAATGAAAGTAATTACGGATGCATTATAAGGTTCGTTCATTGATCCTTTACCGCGTGAAGTGATCCAGTTCAATGAACGAATTGGAAACGATTGATCCATCCCGATTGCTTGCAAAGTTCTTGGCGCTACCATAATAGAACCGAGCGCACTTGAAAGAGTTGAAGCAGCCAAACCAACAGGTATTAATATCCATCCGTATAATGCTATATCGGACATAATAAGTTGATTGTTTACCAAATCTTCGGGACTTGCCGAACCCGAAAGTTTCCAGATAATAAAAAAGTATATAATCATACCCAGAATTGTTGCTGTTATAGTTCCTAAAGGAATTGATTTTTTAGGATCTTTCAGATCACCTGATAATCCAACACCGGCAGTCATTCCGGTAAATGCAGGGAAAATGATGGCAAACACAATAAAGAAATCTTGCGAATTTCTGAAAGAACGATCCCACAAACTGTAGTTTTGTGTCTCCGCATAGTTTGTTGAACCGAGGAAAAATGCAATTAATGATATCGCTAAAATTCCAACAACAACATAAAGTGCTTTTACACCTAAATTTGCCCCTTTCGTGATAATTACAACTCCTAAAATTATCATGCTTGGTATGCTTACGACTTGTCTTGGTAAATCGAGTCCGTAGTTTATCTTAACCCATTCAAAAAGAGGAGAAAATGCTTCAGTGAAAGCTATAATATAGAATGCGACACTAATTGCTTGAGAGAGATAAAGTGCAATTCCAATTGTGGCTCCGATGTTTAATCCGAATGAACGAGAAATAATAAAATACTCCCCGCCGCCTTCAACTCTTCTATTTGTTGCAATTTCTGAAATTGCTAATGCCGTGGGTATTGTTACAAGGTGACCAAGAAGAACTATGAGAACAACTCCAAAAAATCCAAGAGTACCGACAGCAAAACCGAATCGAAGAAAAAGAATTGCACCTAATATTGTTGAAATGGCAGTGAAAAAAACCGGCATGGTAGAAAATTTTTTTGCGTTATTTTCGTTGGACATTAGTTTTCCGAAAATTGTAGTTATTAATTATATATAAAAGATATCAGCTTTTCAAAACTTGATTAATATTTCGTGAAAGGTTTTGCTCTAATTAAATCCTAATTATTATCTAACATCTTTTGTAATTTAATGATTTCTTGATAACAGGAACTCATTTCTCTATATTTCGTAATTATAAAATTGAACAAAACACTGAATATTTTGCAAAATAATAAAATTACTGTTTTACCAAACGGAATTAGGGTAATTTCCGAGAAGCTTCCTTATGTCAAATCATTTTCATTAGGATTTTGGTTTGATACCGGATCAAGAGATGAAAACGATTCAAATAATGGAATCAGTCACTTCATTGAACATATGCTCTTCAAAGGAACAACAAAAAGATCGGCTGCAAAAATTGCAGATGAAATTGAATCACTCGGCGGTTACTTGAATGCGTTCACTTCAAAAGAACATACATGTTATTATGGCAGAGGACTGTCGCAGCATATTGAGAAAACTTTTGAAGTTCTCTCGGATATGATTCAAAATCCAGCATTCAAGAATTCTGAAATAAAGAAAGAAGCAACAGTTATTGTTGATGAACTTTATGACATCGAAGACAATCCTGAAGAATTGATATTTGATAAATTTGAATCCGCGATATTTAACGGGAACGAATTAAGCAGACCGATAATCGGGACAGAGAAAAACATTCTCCGTTTTAAGCGTGAGGATTTACGAGAGTATGTAAATAAAAATTATACATTTAATAATCTTTTTATTGTTGCCTCGGGCGCTGTTGAGCATAATGATTTATTAAAATTTGTTGAAAAATATTTAACAAAACCGCTTAATGGTATTGCCCAAAAACGTAAACCGACAGTTCTAAAACAGTCTGATGATCTTCATGTTTACAAAGAAATTCAGCAATCACATTTCATTATCGGAAAACCTACATATGGTTACAATGATAAAAGGAGAGTGCAAATAAGTCTGCTTTCACATATTCTTGGTGAAGGAAGCAGTTCAAGGTTATTCCAATCAATTCGAGAAAAAAACGGAATTGCGTATCAGGTTAATAGTTTCTTAAATTCGTTTTTCGATATTTCTACTTTTGGCGTATATCTTTCAACAAGTGATAAGATGATAAATAAAGCCGTTGATTTAATTGCTATTGAATTCAAAAAAATGCGAAGTAAAAAAATCACTCAAAAAGAATTAAACAAAGCCAAAGAATACTTCAAAGGAAGTATTTTTATGAGTTTGGAAAGCACGACAAATAGAATGATCAGACTTGCAAATTCAATGATATATTTTAATCGAACAAAACCTTTGAAAGAAACAATCGCCGACATTGATAGAGTAACACCATCAGATATTTTAGAAATTTCAAACCAATTGTTGAATGAAGATTCTATGAATAAAGTGATAATTAGTTCGAAAAATTTATTGCTTTATTCAGCAGCATAAAATTAAAAGGAATTAGTAATGCCAAAGTTAATTGTTGATGGTCAAGAATTAGAATTCAAACAAGGACAAACCGTAATTGAAGCCGCAAGAGAAAACGGAATTGAAATTCCTCACTTTTGCTGGCACCCAAAACTATCTATTTCTGGTAACTGCCGTGTTTGTCTAGTTGAAATTGAGAAGATGCCTAAACTTGCAATTGCTTGTTCAACATTAGCATCCGATGGTATGGTTGTCCACACCAAATCAGAAAAAACTTTAACTGCACGCAATGCAGTGATGGAATTTATTTTAATTAACCATCCTCTTGATTGCCCGATTTGTGATGAAGCCGGTGAATGTAAACTTCAAGATTACGCATTTCAACATGGTTATGGCGAAAGCCGTTTTGATGAAATAAAAAACAGAAAAGAAAAACGAGTTGAACTTGGACCAAGAATCATGTTTGATGGTGAACGATGCATCTCTTGTTCACGATGTATTCGATTCTCTGATGAAATTGCTAAAGAAAATCAACTTACATTTGTTCAACGCGGGGATAGAGTTACAATCACAACTTTTCCCGGAGAAGAGTTTGATAATGCTTACACACTAAACACGGTTGACATTTGTCCCGTTGGTGCTTTAACTAGCAGAGATTTCAGATTCAAATCACGTGTTTGGGATATGTCCTCGACAAAAACAATTTGTCCCGGTTGTGCTAGAGGCTGCAACATAGATATGTGGGTTCGCAACAATGAAATTTTAAGATTAACTCCAAGAGAGAATTTAAAAGTTAATGATTATTGGATGTGCGACTGGGGAAGATTAAACACATTCAAATTTGTTAATGCCGATGATCGAATTAACGGCGCATCGATTCGCGAAAATGGTGAAATAAGAAAAGTAAGTATTGATGAAGCAATTGGTAAAGCTGCAAATGAATTAAAAAAATATAAAAACAATGAAATAGCATTTATCGGTTCTGCATTCGCAACATGTGAAGATAATTTTACACTAGCAAAGTTTGCTAAAGAACATTTCTCTGCTTCAAATTTGGACTTCGCACGTTTTATTAACGAAAATGACCAAGATGAAATTTTAATTAGAGCTGATAAAACTCCTAATAGTTGGGGTGCCGAAAATACTGGAATCAAACCTGGAAGCAGCGGACAAGATTTATCCGGGATCATTTCCGAAATAAAGAAAAACAATATTAAAGCTCTTCTTATAATGGAAGATAATATTGCTGTCATATCAGAAGATTATGCAAACGCTTTAAAAAAATTAGAACTATTAATAGTATTCGCGGTCAATGAAAACGAAACAACAAAACTTGCTCACATTGTTTTACCGGCATCAGCTTATGCTGAAAAAAATGGTACGTTTGTAAACTTTGAAGGAAGAATTCAAAGAATAAGACCGGCGGTTCTAACAACTGAAATGGAAAGGTCTCTTGAAGGAATGTCAATGAGCCGGTTAGATAAATTCGGAACTAAATACGATTCATGGGCAAGCGGAAAAAGAATAAATGCAAAACCAAGTTGGAAATTACTCTCGATGTTATCACAAGAAATGGGTGGCAACATCGATTACCAAATGGCTGAAGATGTTTTTGATGATATCGTAAAATCAAATAAAGATTTTAACGGATTGGATTACGATGTTATTGGTGAACAAGGTACACAGATTGTCAGTCTAAGAAAAGTTAAAGAAACGGTTTAATCTAAAGCGGAATAAAAATGACAATTCTCGAAATTGTAATTATAACGATGATAAGAATAGCAATTATTCTCAGTGTTTTATTACTGACTGTTTCTTACCTCGTTTATTTTGAAAGAAAAATAAGTGCATGGACACAAAATCGTATCGGTCCAAACCGAGTTGGATGGCGAGGCGCACTTCAACCTTTTGCGGATGTCGGTAAACTTTTGCTTAAGGAAGATATTGTTCCAACTGCATCAATAAAATCGATTCATACTCTCGCGCCGTTCATTGCATTATTTATTGCATTTTCAACTTATGCGGTCATTCCTATCGGACCGGATATTACTCTTTTTGGTTACACAATTCCACTTGTTGTTGCCGATGTTAATATTGGTATTCTGTATGTGTTGGCGTTGACTTCACTAGGAGTTTATGGAATAACGCTTGCCGGTTGGTCATCAGGAAGTAAATATTCATTACTAGGTGGAATTCGTGCTTCTGCACAAATGATTTCATACGAAGTTTCAATGGGATTTTCAATTGCCGGTGTTGTACTGTTTGCCGGTTCATTGAGTCCTGTTGCAATTGTTGAATCACAATATGGCTGGATGTGGAACGCAATTTTGCAGCCGATCGGATTTATAACGTTCACAATTTCTGCATTTGCCGAAACAAATCGTTTACCATTTGATTTGCCGGAAGCTGAACCCGAACTTGTTGGCGGATATCATACCGAATATAGCAGCATGAAATTTGCCGGATTCTTTTTAGCCGAATACGCAAACATGATTATTGCTAGCGCATTAATCGTAACTTTATATTTAGGCGGATGGCAAGTTCCTTATATAGATAAGTTGGGATTGGGTGAGACATTAACTGTGTTAATACAAATTGGTTCATTCTTTGTAAAAATGGGTGCAATGCTATTCTTCTTTATTTGGGTGAGATGGAGTATTCCAAGATTCAGATATGACCAGTTGATGTCCCTTGGCTGGAAAGTGATGTTTCCGTTAGCTCTCGCAAATGTAGTTTGGGTTGCATTATTGATTATGATTTTCGACATTTAGTGCCTCAAAAGGAAATTTTATGGCAGTTAAAAGAAGAGATAAAGATTTAACAATATTAGAAAAACTCTACATCCCTGAAATCGCGAAGGGAATGGCGTTAACGTTGAAAAATATGTTTAGACCGCGTGTAACGATGCAGTATCCCGAAGTCAAATTCGATCCGCCGGCATCTTATAGAGGAAGACCGGTTTTAGTTGAAGAACCCGAGACCGGTGAAAGATGCGTTGCTTGCGGATTGTGTTCGCGTGTTTGCCCGGCATTAGCTATTGAAGTTCAAGCTGCGGAGACAGATCGAGAAAAAGAAAGATATCCCGAAAAATTTGAAATAAATATGATCCGCTGCATTTTCTGCGGGTTTTGTGAAGAAGTATGTCCCGAAGAAGCAATAGTAATGAGTAAAGATTATGAGTTGGTTTATACCAACAGACAAGATGCCATCTATGGAAAAGATAAACTTTTAGTTCCTGTTGAACAGTTGCAAGATAGATTGGAATTTCTGAGGAACTTTAAGTAACATAGACACCTAAGTACGATTTATTTTGATTCTTATGAAGAAAACACTTTATATATTGATATCATTTTTTGTATTGACTCTCACTTCCTTTTCAAGTGAAGTAGAAATTGGAAATGTGTCAGTCCCGGGATTTGTAAAAACCGGTGATACATTTTTTGTTTCCGCAAAAATCTACCGTTCTGTTGAAGACAATTCAGTTTATTTCTTTTTACATACCGAAAATGAAGTTGCACTAAAATCAGCATATCTAAAAGGTCCATCATTACAGAAGCAATTACGATTTTACCGAGATAATATTGATTCGCAATTTGACAAAGTCTATAGGATTGAATCGGGTGATTTATCAATCTCACAAGATGAAATAATGCAAATTAATTTAGAGTTAATTGCTTCGGGTAATGAAGATATCGAATTATTAATCACAGCGGAAGAAAGATTAACTGATAATGAAATAGATAGACGAATAGAGAGAATTAAGCTTTACAAAGAGAGCAGAAGTGCCGGTAAATGTTTAAAAGTTTTCCCGAATACAAATCTTAATTTTGAATTCTCTAATGAAGATAATGGCTCGGATAAAATATTATTTGAATTTTGGGCTGAGCTTTCGAACACTCAGTCTAAGGTTATTTCAATAGTTGATGAAAGAGGTAATGAATTCGCAGAGTTTTCAATTTCTGAATTTGGTAATTTAACAACCCGTCATTTACTCGATGCCGAATTTTTCAGAGAATATTTTGTAAATCTTGCCGGTTGGAATTATTTTCTACTATTTATTGATAAAGAAGACAACAGGGCAGTGCTGTATATAAACGATAATAAAATATTCAGCGGAATCATTTCTGATTTAAATGAAAAAAGCGATTTTTCATTTACTCTCCATAATGATTCACAAAGAGATCAATTATTAATAGACAGGGTTAAAATCTGGTCATTCAATAATAATTTACGCTCAGCTTTTAGAAATAAAAATTTCAATAGATACGCAGCCGATAGCTCAAGTATTTTGTATCAGAACAATTTTGATACAGATAACTCAAAGGAAAAAATAACTTATCGCGGTCAAATTGGGATGGTAAAATCAACTGCACCGATTTTTTCACAAGCTCCGACGCTTTACGTTTCATTATATGGACAAAGTTATCAAATCAACTGGGAAGTAAGTGATTTATCACGTGCAGAAAAATTCCTTGTTGAAAAATCATATGACGGTCGAGATTACCAATATGTTAATTCTATTCAAGTAATTGATGATTCAAAAAATGTATATTCAACAACAGATCAAGATTTTTCCGATAACCAAATAATCTATTATAGAGTTAAACAAATCAATGATGATGGAACATCTGTATTCTCTTCCGATGCAAAAGTTGGCAGAGGGAAAATCAAGCACTTTAAATTGAATCAGAACTTTCCGAATCCATTCAACCCAAATACAACAATTTCAGTTAATGTAACTAGAGCTGATGAATTCGAAGTATTAGTTTATGATATTGTTGGAAAAATTGTTACCGTGTTACATCAAGGTCCGCTTAGTGAAGGCACACATCAATTCTCATTTGACGGTTCCGAAATTCCTTCCGGTTTATACCTATGTGAAATTAAGTCCGGTGATGAACTCGAAGTTATGAAAATGATTTTAGCGAAGTGATTTTTCTATAAAATCATTATATTGACATTTCACACAATTAAATTTCGAAGAAAATGTTATCTAAAGTATTTGCTTGCACAACTTACGGTATAGATGCATTCCTCGTTGAAGTCGAAACACACATCGAAAAACAGATCCCTGGTGTTAGTATAGTAGGCTTGCCCGATTCCGCAGTAAAAGAAAGTAAAGAAAGAGTAACCGCTGCAATATCAAACAGTGGATTTCAATTCCCTAAAAAGAAAGTTACAATCAACCTTGCCCCGGCAGATGTAAAAAAGGAAGGAAGCGCATTTGATTTACCGATTGCAATCGGAATCTTAGCAGCAACCGAAAATGTAAATATTACTAAATTGGAAGAAACTCTTTTACTCGGTGAACTTTCTTTGGATGGTACTCTTAGAAAGATAAAAGGCGGTTTGCCGATCGCGGTTGAAGCGAAAAAGCGCGGACTTAAAAATTTAATTCTTCCAAAAGACTCAGTAAAAGAAGCTTCAATTGTTGATGGACTTAATGTTTTTGGTATGGAAAACTTACTCGATGTAATTTCATTTCTTAATGATGATAAAGAATTCGAACCAACTGTTACCAAAAAAGAAGAAGTATTCTCACATGTAAATTCTTACAATCTTGATTTCTCGGATGTTAAGGGACAAGAAAACGTGAAACGTGCGTTGGAAGTTGCCGCAGCCGGCGGACATAATATCTTAATGATCGGACCGCCCGGTTCTGGTAAAACGATGTTGGCAAAAAGATTCCCATCTATTTTACCACCATTGACTTTTAATGAAGCAATTGAAACAACAAAAATTCATTCAGTTGCCGGAATTTTAAGTAAGGAGCAAGCATTAATAACAGAACGTCCTTTTCGGAGTCCACATCATACCGTTTCCGATGCAGCATTAATTGGCGGCGGTACTTTCCCTCGTCCGGGAGAAGTTTCGTTTGCACATCATGGTGTATTATTCTTGGATGAGTTGCCTGAGTTTAAGAAAAATGTTTTGGAAGTTATGCGTCAACCAATGGAAGATTATAAAGTCACAATAAGCCGTTCTAAAATGTCGCTTGAATTTCCGGCAAATTTTATGCTTGCCGCAGCAATGAATCCATGTCCATGCGGATTTTATACCGACCCGAATCGTGAGTGTACCTGCAATTCCGGAATGATTCAAAAATATATGTCAAAAATATCCGGACCGTTACTCGATCGGATTGATATTCATATTGAAGTTCCGGCAGTTAAATACAAGGAATTATCCTCTAATGTGAAAGGTGAAACATCAAGTGAAATACGTAAACGAGTTGTAAAAGCTCGCGAACTTCAAATTCAGAGATTCAAAGAGACTCCATCAATTCATAATAATGCAGATATGCCAACACGTGAAATAAGAAAGTACTGCAAACTTGATGATCAAAGTTCAGAATTACTTAAAATGGCAATGACAAAACTTGGCCTATCTGCAAGAGCATATGATAGAATATTAAAAGTGAGCCGCACAATAGCAGATCTGGAAGGAAGTTCAGATATTCAGCCGGCTCACATCAGTGAAGCAATTCAATACCGCAGTTTGGATAGGGAGTTGTGGAATCACTAATTTTTTTGATGAATAAACCAAGTTCATTTGAGGAACTTGGTTGTATATTTACAAAGAACCAACCAATTTTAAACAAAAACCTTTCTTGCATTTCAAAATAATTCACTCTATATTTATTGCTCGTGTTTTTTACATTTTGACGAAATGCATGGGGAGGCGCCAAAGTAGGAGAGTTGGGGCGGACTGTAAATCCGTTGGCTTACGCCTTAGGGGGTTCGATTCCCTCCCTCCCCACACAGATATTCAGATCGTTTGAAGGAGATCACAATCCCGTTGTTATCGTACTTCGCCGGTCATTCCAGATTTACATATGTTGATTTTATTCTCTTTTCAATAGAAATTCTATTGTCTTGAGATTTTTTGTGTTCATTTGTTCATTAAATATTGAAATTATTTTATAAGCGGGAGTAACTCAGTTGGCTAGAGTCACAGCCTTCCAAGCTGTTGGTCGCGGGTTCGAGTCCCGTCTCCCGCTCAACAAAACCTGCTGATGTAGCTCAGTTGGTAGAGCACATCCTTGGTAAGGATGAGGTCACCGGTTCAATCCCGGTCATCAGCTCAAAGAGATTTTGTGAAGTTAAGCTTCACTGATTAAGAAAGAAATTGTTTACCGGAGTTATAATGGCTAAAAGCAAAAACATAAGACAAAGAATCATATTAGAAAGCACTGCTGGTACAGGCTACCGATATGTGACTACCAAGAATAAAAGAAATCATCCTGGTAGAGTAGAATTTAAGAAATACGATCCAGTTGTAAGAAAACACGTAATTTTTAAAGAAACTAAATAAACACACGAGAGTGGCTCAATTGGCAGAGCAGCGGTCTCCAAAACCGCAGGTTGGGGGTTCGAGTCCCTCCTCTCGTGCCATGAAAGCTTAAAGTGGAAACACGATGAAAGAAAAAATTATCAACTTTTTTAATGATGTGGTCAAGGAAATGAAAAAAGTAACTTGGCCAACTAAAGATGAATTAAAAGAATCTACAACTATTGTTATTGTTGTTTGCTTAATGCTCGCTGCTTTTACTTATGCGGTTGACATGGCTGTTTCGCAAATAATGAGAGGATTATTTTAACATTGGATCAAAACATCGCAAAATGGTACGTTGTTAGAACTTTTTCCGGGCATGAGAATAAAGTTAAAACGCTGATTGAAAATGAATTGGCTGATAACGATGAGCTTCGTGCACGAATATTCGAAGTTTTGGTTCCAACCGAAAAAGTTTTTGAAGTTAAAGACGGTAAAAAGAAAACTAAAACTAAGAATTTCTTCCCAGGTTATATCTTAATTCAAGCCGATATTGATAACCGTGTTAAGGATTTTATTTCAAACACACCTTCGGTTATGGGTTTTCTTGGTAATGCAAATGCTCCCGTTCCACTTCAACCCGATGAAGTCAAAAGAATTGTTGGAAGAATTTCCAAAAATGATGATACCGAAAGAACCGAAACTCTATTTAGAACCGGTGATTTCGTTAAAATTATTGATGGTCCGTTCAACAATTTCTCCGGTCTGATTGAAGAAGTGAATGAAGAGAAAATGAAAATGAAAGTTATGGTTTCCATTTTTGGCAGAAAAACACCTGTGGAAATCGATTTTGTTCAAGCAGAATTTGAAAAATAATTTATTAAGTAGGTTGACTTATGGCAAAGAAAATTGATGGTTACATCAAACTACAAATTCCGGCAGGACAAGCTAATCCTTCTCCGCCAGTTGGACCGGCTCTTGGTCAAAAAGGCGTTAACATCATGGAGTTTTGTAAACAATTTAACGCAAAGACACAAGATAGAGTTGGTTTAATTATACCTGTTGTAATTACTGTTTATGCGGATAAATCATTTACATTTATCACAAAAACACCTCCTGCAGCTGTGTTATTAAAAAAAGCTGCCAAAGTTGAAAAAGGTTCCGCGGAACCAAATAAAACAAAAGTTGCAAAAGTTACAAAAGCTCAAGTAAAAGAAATTGCTGAAATGAAGATGCCGGATCTTAACGCGACAGATGTTGATCATGCAATGAGCATGGTTTCCGGTACTGCAAGAAGCATGGGAATAACAGTAGAAGATTAAGTTACTAAATTTTGGGTAGTTAAATGAAAAGTTCCAAAAGAGTAAAAATAATTAGAGAAAAATTCGACAAGAATAAAGAGTACTCTATAACCGATGCAATTAAATCATTAAAAGAGTTATCATCTGTAAAGTTTGACGAAACTCTTGATTGTGCAATTCGTCTTGGGGTTGATCCTAGACACGCTGATCAAATGGTTAGAGGCACTGTTTCACTTCCGAACGGAACAGGTAAAGAAGTTAGAGTGCTTGTGATAGCCAAAGGTGCAAAAGCTGATGAAGCTAAAGCAGCCGGGGCTGATCATGCCGGATTTGAAGACTATCTTGAAAAAATTAAAGGTGGCTGGACTGATATTGATGTAATTATCGCCACACCCGATACTATGGCTGAGCTAGGTAAATTAGGTAGAGTTTTAGGACCAAAAGGTTTAATGCCGAATCCTAAAAGCGGTACAGTTACCAACGATGTTGCTCTCGCCGTTAAAGAAGTCAAAGCCGGGAAAATCGAATTTAGAGTTGAAAAGGCGGGTATTGTTCACGCTTCGCTTGGTAAATTATCGTTTACTGAGCAGCAGTTAGAAGAAAATGCCAAAGCTTTTATCAAAACTATTATGAAAATGAAACCTTCCTCAGCGAAGGGTCAATACGTAAGAAGCTTATATCTTTCCAGTACCATGGGTCCTGGTTTGAGAATTTCAAAAGATGAAACTGCTTCGGCCGTAAAACAAGATTAAAAAGTTTACGCACTCATATAAATAAATGCTTCTACATTATTTATATAATGTCAATTTCATGGGAGTAAGATGAATAAGCAAGAAAAAGCAGAATCCGTTGCGGAAATTAAAGACTTGGTAAGCAATTCAACTGCTCTTTTCCTTGTTGATTATCACGGGATTAACGTTGCAAATGTTAGTCAGCTTCGACGTGATTTTCAAAAAGAGGGAACTACTTATAAAGTTTTTAAGAATACGCTTTTAAAACGTGCGCTGCAAGATGCTGGTGGATACGATGAATTATTGGGTCAGCTTACCGGTATGACCGGTATTGCTTTTGCCGGAGAAAATTTTGTTGCCCCGGCAAAAATCATTAAAAAATATTTTGATGATAAAAAGAATCTGAAATTCAAAGGTTGCTATATCGATTCAACTTATTACGGCGAAGATCAGTTGGAAATACTTGCATCAATGCCTACTAAGGATGAAATCATGGCAAGCATTATCGGAAGTATCGCTAATCCGGCAACTGGTATTGTCGGCGCAATTAACGCTGTAATGAGAGATGTTGTTAGCTGCATCGATCAAATCAGTAAAAAAGAAGCAGCATAATTATTAGAAAGAATCAAACAAAGGAGTTATAAAATGTCAGAGAAAATTGCAGAAATAGTTGAGAAAATTAAGGGTTTGACCTTAGTTGAAGCAGCAGAATTAAAAACTGCTTTAGAAGAAGAATTTGGTGTTACAGCAGCGGCTCCGATGGTAATGGGTGCGGCTCCAGCTGGCGGCGCAGCTCCTGCAGCTGAAGAAAAGACCGAATTTGATGTTATCTTAGCTGGTGTTGGTGATAAGAAAATCAACGTTATTAAAGTTGTTAGAGCTCATACCGGATTAGGATTGAAAGAAGCAAAAGATCTTGTTGATAGTGCACCAAAACCTGTTAAAGAAGCTGTTTCAAAAGACGAAGCCGAAAAAATCAAGAAAGAACTTGAAGAAGCAGGCGCTACAGTAGAATTAAAGTAGTTTGCAATATCATATAAATTGTAAAAAAATGCCGAAGTGGTAAGATGGTGAAGTACGTCTTACCACTTTCTGTCATTTCTTAAAATGACAAACAAAGATTATAATTTCACATTTGGAGGTTAGTTTGGATAAATCAAAAATTAATAAGTTGACAAACAGAATCACGTTCTCGTCCATATCCTCCGTTATAGATGCACCAGATTTATTGAACATACAAGTTGAATCCTTCGAAGATTTTATACAGTTAAAAGTTCCTAATAAAGAAAGAGAAGATAAAGGGCTGCAATCTGTATTTACAGCAAATTTTCCAATTCTTGATAACAAAGAATTTTATAGACTCGATTTTCTTGATTATGCAATTGAAAAACCAAGATTTTCGATTCAAGAATGTGAAGAGAGGGGATTAACTTATTCGGCTCCTTTGAAAGCTAGATTGAGGCTTTCAACGCGTGATGATCAAACGGAAGAATTTGTGAATACCGTTGAACAAGAAGTTTATCTCGGTAATCTGCCTTATATGACAGAAAGAGGTACTTTCATTATTAACGGTGCGGAAAGAGTTATTGTAAGTCAGTTGCACAGATCACCTGGTGTTGCCTTTGCGCAAAACGTGCATCCTAACGGAACACCGATCTATTCAGCCAGAATTATTCCTTTCAGAGGATCATGGGTTGAATTTGCAACAGATATTAATCATGTGATGTATGTATATATTGATAGAAGAAAGAAATTCCCGGCTACTACACTTCTCAGAGCTTTGAATTATACAACTGACGAGGAAATCTTAAATCTATTTAGTTTAATTGAAGAAGTATCAGTTAAGAAACTAGATATCGAAGAACATACGGGAAGAGTTGCCGCTAGTGATATAATTGATACTACAACAGGTGAAATTTACGCGCAGAAAGACGAAGAACTAACTGAAGAAATTATCGAAGCTCTCAAAGGATCTTCTCTCACAAAAGTTGAATTGATTACTCTGGAAACATCAGTTGATCAAGACTTAATTCTGAACACTCTTAAAAAAGATACAGCCAAAACTAAAGAAGAAGCTTTATTTGCGATATATAGACAATTGCGTTCAGGTGAAGCTCCCGATGTTGATACAGCTCAGGGATTAATTGATAAACTTTTCTTTAATGAAAAAAGATACGATTTAGGTGAAGTTGGTCGTTTTAGAATGAATGACAAATTAGGTTTGGATATTTCGCCTGATGTGAAAATCCTTACTATAGAAGATATAATTGCAATTATGAAAAATATCATCAAATTGAAAAACGGTAATGTTGCGATAGATGATATTGATCACCTTGGAAATAGAAGAGTTAGAACTGTTGGTGAACAGTTAATGCAACAATATAATGTTGGGCTTGCAAGAATGGCGCGTACAATAAAGGAAAGAATGAATATGCGCGATCAGGAAAACATGCAACCACAAGATCTTGTAAATGCAAGAACAATAAGCAGTGTTATTAATGCATTCTTCGGTACAAATCAGTTATCTCAATTTATGGATCAAACTAATCCTCTTTCTGAGTTAACCCATAAACGAAGAGTTTCTGCATTAGGACCCGGCGGTTTAACAAGAGAAAGAGCCGGTTTTGAAGTTCGTGACGTTCACCATTCTCATTACGGAAGACTTTGTCCAATTGAAACTCCCGAAGGTCCGAACATCGGTCTTATTTCTTCATTAACAATTTTTTCAAAAGTAAATCACTTAGGATTTTTAGAAACACCATATAGAAAAGTTAAAAACGGAAAAGTGACAAACGATGTTGAATATTTAAGTGCGGATCAAGAAGACGAATTTGTTATTGCTCAGGCTAACGCACCTTTAGATAGTAACGGAAAGTTTGTTAACCCAAGAGTAAAATCACGATTTAAAGATGAATATCCGGTAGTTACTCCGGATACAATTCATTATATGGACGTAGCTCCGGCACAGATCGTTTCTGTTGCCGCAGCACTAATCCCATTCTTAGAACATGATGATGCGAACAGAGCTCTCATGGGTTCTAATATGCAGCGTCAAGCAGTTCCGTTATTAACACCGAGTGCGCCGATTGTAGGTACTGGTATGGAATGGAAAGCTGCGAGAGATTCAAGAAATTTAATTATTGCAGAAGATGATGGTGTTGTTGAATACTCCGATTCAAAGAAATTAATTGTTAAGTATAAAGTTGATGCAAACAGTTTTGAAGCATTGACAAACTTTGATGATGAAAGAAGAGTAGAATATAATCTTACAAAATTTTCCGGTACAAACCAGGAAACATGTTTTAATCAAAAACCAATTGTTAAAACGGACCAAGTTGTAAAGAAAGGTGATGTTCTAGCTGATGGCCCTGCTACCGAAAATGGTGAACTAGCTCTCGGTAAAAACGTATCGGTTGCTTTTATGCCCTGGCGTGGTTATAACTTTGAAGATGCTATCGTATTAAGTGAACGATTAGTTGCTGAAGATGTTTACACTTCAATTCATATAGAAGAATTTGAATTGCAAGTTAGAGAAACAAAACGTGGTGAAGAAGAATTAACTCGTGATATTCCGAACGTTAGCGAAGAAGCGACGAAAGATTTAGATGAAAATGGTATTGTTAGAGAAGGTGCTGAAGTTAAAGAAGGTGACATTCTTATCGGTAAAATTACTCCAAAAGGAGAAACTGATCCGACACCTGAAGAAAAACTTCTTAAAGCAATATTTGGGGATAAAGCGGGTGATGTGAAAGATGCGTCATTAAAAGCGCCTCCAGGATTAAAAGGTATTGTAATTAAAACGAGACTTTTCAGCAGAAAAAGAAAAGATGCTGAATCTAAAAAAATTGAAAAGAAAGAATTAGATGTACTCGAATCTAATTATAGCAGAAAAGTTGAAAACCATTATAATAAATTGGTTCTAAAGCTTACGAAAATTTCAAATGGTAAAACTACTACCGGAATTCGTGATCTTGACGGAAGTGTTGTATTAAGAAGCGGTACTTCGATAAAAGATGATACTTACACAAATATTGAAGACGTTACAAAATTAGATTACACACAAGATTGGTTTGATAATAAGAAAACCAACGAAATGATAAAAACTCTCTTTAAAAACTACTTCAATATCAAATCAGAGATGGAAGAAGAATACAAAAGAGAGAAACTTAAAATTCAATCAGGCGATGAACTTCCTCCTGGAATTGTTCAACTTGCTAAAGTTTACGTTGCTAAAAAACGTAAAATAACTGTTGGTGATAAAATGGCAGGTCGTCACGGTAACAAAGGTGTTGTTGCTAAAGTAGTTCCGCTTGAAGATATGCCTTATCACGAAGACGGAACACCTGTTGATATAGTTTTGAATCCACTTGGCGTACCTTCACGTATGAACCTTGGACAGTTATATGAAACTGCACTTGGTTGGGTTGGTAAACAGTTAGGATTGAAGTTTGAAACTCCGATATTTGATGGTGCATCGGTTAAAGATGTTGAAGGTTGGATGGCAGAAGCAAAATTAGATAAAGGAAGTAAAACTTGGTTATATGATGGAAGATCAGGTGAAAGATTCCATCAAAAAGTTACTTGCGGATATATTTATATGCTCAAATTAGGGCATATGGTTGATGATAAGATTCACGCTCGTTCAATAGGACCATACTCGTTAATTACTCAACAACCGCTTGGTGGTAAAGCACAATTCGGCGGACAGAGATTTGGTGAGATGGA
>QZJX01000017.1 GCA_003599395.1 Ignavibacteriales bacterium
TGAAATCTTGTTTATTATACTTAAAAGTATCAAAATTTATTTGATTGAATCTCATTATTTACAACCTCACTTCTATTATAAATCACTTTCGTCATTTATCATAGATAAAAAATGACGCACACTAGGTACGTCTTTTTTTCATTTCATCAAATGCTTTTTGATACACAGGCTTCATTCTTTCTTCAAAGACATAATCAAATACGTCATCGATCAAAAACCAACGTATATCTGCGTGTTCTTCTGGATTGTGAGAAAGAACTTCATGTTCATCAGCGATAAGTAAATACGTCATATTGAGATGTAGATGATCGGGAACATAGGATCCCTTTTTTATGTGATTCGGAACATAAATGACATCGATGGTAAAAAGATCTTCTGAAAAGGGGCGTATACTCGTTAATCCCGTTTCTTCCTTTGCTTCTTTGATCGCTACTTCTAGACTATTGGGATTCCCATCATTATGACCACCTACCCAAGCCCATGACTGATAAATATGATGAAAAGCAAAGACAACTTTGGTCATATCTTGATTGACAACAAATGCAGATGAGGTCAAATGTGCTGTGAGATTTGAACGATAAAGGTAATCTGGATTTCTCTTGATAAATTCAAGCATCAATGCTTTATCAAGGGCTTCTTGTTCATTTTTGGGGGAATAATCTGATAGAATGTCATAAGGTGTTTTCATTGATCTGACTCCTTGATGAGATCCATGAGAAGTTGTTCAGTTAAACTACCTCTTAACTTTCTAAGATCAGGAAGTTGGTGTGTCGTATGAAAGGAAACTTTTTCTGTTTCACTATTTTCTATGAAAGATCCATCGACAATCTTTGCTTTATAGACAACCCACACAAGACGTATATCATCTTTGGAATACACTTTATAAAGCGTTAAATCACTAATATGATGACCTGATTCTTCATAGCATTCACGAATGGCTGCTTGTTCAAGGGTTTCTCCAAGATTGCGGAAGCCACCAGGAAACGTAATTTTCCCTTGATTTTTCCCTTTGAGATGAACCATCATGAACTCTCCTCTAGGCGTATATGCGACAGAAACAGCAGAAATATTGACCCAATTATCCCAGTCAACATACCCACATTCACATGATCTGACATGATGATCATCGATGATATCAGGATGTAATTTTTTACCACATGAAGGACAATAATCCATAGTATTTACCTCACTCATTCCTCTGTAAAACCGACACCAAATGCTGTACCTACAGAAATAATGGCTGTCTTTTCTTGATTCATAAAATTTAATGCCATCGCTGACGTATCATGAAACAATCTGACATGAATACGATAACCTAATATCTTTTCAAGCGAGCGACTTAAGTAAAGATCATAGGGGTGTCCGATCTGATCAAGTTTCCCATAACTGTTTTTCCCAGCTTGCAGACAACCGTTTTTCACGTAATTCGCTACACTTAAGTAAATGGCCTGGGGTTTGATATGATTTTCTAAAATTGTTTGATCAATCAATTGAACTAAATAATGATGGAGTTCAATGGCTGAGCGGATCACCCCCTGATCTGTCAGGTCTGTTGTAAATAGAAACTTCGCAGGGATGGTGTTTAATTTTATATGTTCACGTTTTGAATCATCGATGATGTGTATTGCTCGTTTGATCGATGTTTGTCCTAAATCAAGCAAGAGTAAGGTCCCTTTTTTAGTGTAGAGTTTTGCCATCCCTAGGATACCTAGATCTTCAGAATGCGTAATAAATTGAACATGCTTATCGATTCTTCTCTTCTTAAGTTCAGCACTCAATTCATCAGTAAATGGCTTGATAAAGGGATCTATAATCGCTCCTCCAGCAAGATAGAGTGTTTGAATGGATGCCCAATAATCAAAGTGAATCTCTTTCCATTCCAAATGGTTTTTCCTAGAAAGTGCGGATGGCTTAAAGAGTGTTCCTATGATTTTTGCTAGCTTTCTTCCATAGTATCGAATGATGTCATGGATCTCTTCTTTTAATGTGTTGTCATTAATTTTATCGACAAAATCCATCAATTCTGAGAGTGTCATCTCATGAAGTGGTTGCTTAGTATAAGGAGTGATCGCTTGAATAAATGAGTTTTTAATTAGAGCACTATGAAAGAGATCATAGGCTTTATCATCATCCACGTAAAGACGATTCATGGATGTGATCGGTAACAGATCGCCTTGATCTTTAAACGGATTCATTCTTTAGACTCCTTATTTGTCATATAGCGATGTGTAAGTCCAATAAGCGAAACATCATCACCTATATGACCGACAAAAACGAGTGCCTTAGGCTGTCCTTCGAAAACCCCTTCAGGAATACATATCGATGGATTACCATAAATGGGTGCGAATCCTAGCCAATAAGGTAAAGCTAAAGCCGTGAGTCTTTCTTCTTTTAAGACTTTTTCAAACAGTGATGCTTTTTCTAAAAGTTCGTGTCTTTTTTGTAGATAACTTAGGTCATTTAAATCTCCACTGGTTTGATTGCTTTTCACAAGAATGCTTTGACCATATTTTAGACAGCGCTCTTGATGTTTTTCGTTGTATGAAATGATATCAGCTAGTGATGACATCTTTGTTGATCCTTTGACTTCTTCGAGAAAAGCATTGATGGCATACTTGAATTCAACGAGTAAGGTGGGATCATTGTCTAGATGAGGGAGTTCTATATCGATTTTTTTGACTTCGATACCTATTTTTTGAAGATTCTTTGTTGCATTTTCTAAAATTTTGTTTTCAGTTTCTGTATATGCATGATTGGTAGGATAGATCAAACCTACCCGATATGGATTGGGAAATTCGATCTGATCAAGAAAGGATCCCGTGATATCGAGTGCTTCTTTCTTCTTTGAATCAGCAATTGCATCCAAAAGGATCGCACAGTCATAAACGGTATGTGCCATGGGTCCAGCAGTATCTTGTGTTGGAGAAATGGGAATCATTCCATGCTGTGAAACTAAGCCAAAAGTAGGTTTGATAGAAACGATTTGACACTGATAAGCAGGAGCCATCAGTGATCCATTGGTTTCACTCCCAATCGATCCTGGTACAATGTCTAGCTTAACAGCCACAGCACTTCCCGTGGATGAGCCATAGGGATCAATCGTTTCATCAAAGGGATGTTTTACCTGACCGTACATAGAACCATATCCAGAAGGCATGTCATCATAACTCATAAAATACGCAAACTCTGAAAGATTAGCTTTGCCTAAGATAATTGCACCTTGCTCAAGTAGTTTAGAAACGATGGTTGCGTGATAAGGTGGGAATAGATCATGAAGTGAATACGCATTCGCGGTGGTTGGTGTTCCATCTTGATAAAAGATGTTATCTTTAATGACAATAGGAATTCCATGAAGTGGACCACGTAGATGTCCCATTCTTCTCTCTTCATCAAGTACTCTTGCCTGATTTAGAGCTTGTGGACTGATCATGGCTATCGCATTCTTGTCTAACCATTTGGTATAAGATAAAATTGCATCTTCAACAAGTTTGACGCTCGTCGTTTGCTGATGTTCAAGGGCATATTTCATTTCAACCATCGTTTTCATGTTCCACCTCAGTAATTGACATTCACACTTTTTATTGTATCACTCAATCGATCATTCGTTCACATGAAATCAAAAAAGGCATTAGCCTTTTATGATATGAAGTTATTATTTCACACTTTTTGATCGAATAATCCCTTGATAAGCTAGTCTAAAGTCTAGAAGAGCTTTGGCTATCCACGCTTCATCTTTGGGTCTAAATTGGGAAAGCATCAAATCTTTGGCATATATCTTAAATCTTCTTGACATCGGTTCATGATAACTTGCATTTTCAAACATCATCGCCTTTAAACTTTGAATTTGTTGCCACAAACCTTCTTTTTTCGTGCCAAACTCAAAACATGTGGCGTATAGATTTTTACCCTCTGGTTTCTTCTCATAGAGATACTCGATCATATCCCCATCGATGGCATAAAAATCATCTTGGTCGAGGGTGGTGATTCTTGGATAATCGAATTGTTTTTGACAATCTTCACTATTCATTAATTCTTTGGTTGAATTGACGATACTCATCTCATCCCGAGGACCATATCCAGTATGAATATCAATCCAAAGGACATTGTCTACACCATCATAAAGATAATTGATTTCGTTGATCATATACTCTGTACTTTTCACGTAGTGATCACTTTGATAATAGATTCCTTTTTCTAGTTCATGTTGACCTAAAAGTGTTGCCCGTTTAAAAGATTTTACGCCTGTTTTTAACAAAACTCCTAAAATATTGGCGAGGAATCGCAGATTGGCCAAGAAAGGACTATGGTATTTCTTGATCATAAAGAAGTGTTTGGCTTTTCGATAATCCTCATTCGTCGATGAAAAGTGATTGATTGAAAAATTACGATTAAGATCGACATTGTCTTCATTCACACGGCGATAATACGCCATGCCAAAAGGATTGATCGGATGATAGATAATCACTTCTGTTGTTTTAAGCTTAGGAAGTTCTTCTTTGATAAATGCTTCAAGCATAAGATGCCCAACATATCCTTCGATGCCATGCAAACCAGAACTTAACACCATTCGAGATAAGATCTTTTCTTGTGCATGAATCACAATTTTATAGATTTGAAGATTAGTGATTACAGAATAGGGTTCTAAATGGTAATCAATCTTCATATCATTCAAAAGTTGGATGAGTCTTTGTTGACTTTCTTCAAGTGTTAATGGATATGTGATCATCAATATCCCACCCCAAGTCCGATAAATAAGAAAACCACTGAAAGTAAGATGATGAAAAGCTGTAAAAGTGCTGTCCATTTAAACCATTTCGTATAGCTCATCTCAGCAAGACCTAAGGAGACGAGTAAAACAGCATTGGTGGGATAAAACATATTGGAAAAGCCATCCCCTAATTGAAAGGCAAGTACTCCGAGTTGTCTTGATATTTCAGATAAATCTAAAAGTGGATTTAATATGGGCATAATAAGAAAGGCTTTCGCACTTCCGCTACCAATAAAGAAATTTGCAAATAGTACAAATCCGTACGCTCCAACAATGATCGTGCCATCACCAGAACCTTCTAGAGAAGTCGATAAACGATACAAAATAGTATCTAACACTTCACTAGCAACAATGATTTGTTTTACTCCGGTCGCAAGCAATATCAAAATAATTCCAGGTGCCATCCCAATAGATCCTTGCATGTAAGTTTTTAATCCATCTTTTTTCTTTGGAAAAGCGACTAAAGCTACACCAAGACCTGCAATTAAGAAATAAAGAGTAATCAAGATGAGATTATACGATTGCAGGATAGGTACAAACGGACTGAATAAGATGCTCAACATCATCACAGCTAACCAAAGTAACGTCCATTTTAAAGCAAACGGATGGGGTGCTTGGTAAGAAAAATCAATGGTTTCTACGATATGATTGGTCGATATTTTTTTAGCATGATAAATTAGGAACGATATCAAAATGCCATAAATTAAGATAAAAATGAGCATTCGATAGAAAAATCCACTAAATAAGGGTAGACCTGCAAGTTGTTGAGCAACACCAATCGTAAAAGGATTCGTAATCGCTGCACTAAATCCAAATCCTGCTGCTAAAATACTCATTCCTAATCCAGTTTTTGTATCCCAACCTAATTTTTTAGCAAGAATAATCATAATGGGTACTAAAGGAACGATTTCTTCAAATACGCCAATAAATGCCCCTACTGACATAAAGACAAGCGTGATTAAAGCCAAAAGTACATATCGTTTTTGATAGTATCGAAGGATTATTTTATAGATAAAGTGCTCAATAATGTTCGCTTCTTTCAAAACCTTAATACTACCCCCAATAATAAGTAAAAATAAGATAATGGCGATCACCAATGTATTACCTGGTGCAGCGAGTACTTCAAAAGGTGCAGTTAGTATCCGGTAAATAGGAAGTGGATCTTGATTTGTATATTGAAAAGTACCAGGAATTATGGTTTCAATGCCATTGATCAACTCATAATCAAAAGATCCGGTCGGGATAAATCTGACGACAATCCCTGTTGCAAGAAGCAAAACAGATAAAATAATGATGGCACTTAGAAATGCTTTCTTCTGAATGGATGCAGTTTGTTGCATGAATATCACTCCTTCTTATGTTTTACATTCAGTCCGGCTACTCGTGAATACTTAGGCTGATCTCTATACCTTAATAAATAATCACTTGCACTTTGTACATTACACGCATTTTTAACCTTTAAAGGAAGAATGTAACCTATGGCTTTTGCCACTTCATTTGCCTTTTCTACGAGATCTGGTACGTGTAAACCTGCCATAACCACAGCATTATTCATCGCATTCTGTATGGTCAAAGGCTCATCCTTGATCGTATCTTGAATGAGTGAAAGAAGACTTAAACTCATATTCAACTGAATGATATCTAAATCAGCTTGACGAAAATATGTGGATAAAAAGACAAATCCTGCATAGCGAAGATGGACATTATCCTCTCTACACCATAATAGATACTGATCAAATTCAGTTGGATTTTTGATCATTAGATGGACCAAACCTTGATCGATAATATTTGTCTGATTGGTACCAATTGCCCATGCTCTCATTAGCTCCATATCCATTTGATCTCTATCAGCAATCATGGTTGCAAGCATCATGGTTTCATAAAGCTTCAACTGGTAACATTCTAATGCGAGTAAGTGATTGATTCCTATGGATTTAGCTAAACCTCTTAAATCGGTTATTTTCACTCCGATGACTTTGAGTCGGTTATTTTTTTGGTAGATCGCCTTGATTTTTTCATCGTGATGCTGATATATCCAATCCTGTATTTCGTATAATTTCATTGCCAAGTCTTTGATAGTTCTTCTTTTAATGCTTGATAGCGGTTCAACAATTGCTCAAATTGAACCTTAAGTTGTTCAATTGTTGCAACCTTCATAGCTTCTTCAATAAGTTTAACATCGCTTAGATCATAATCAATTCTTCCATAACGTAATCCAAAGTCAGCCTTTTCAGGGCGATATTTGAGATTCATCATAATCGCGATATGGCGTGAGATAAAGGAAAAATAGGTCGGAAACACATCGATAAAATGACCTCTTGTAATTCCTTTTTCAATTTCGATGATGATAATAAAATCTGTATGAATCACTGACGAAAAGAGTTTCTTCCCACGTTCAATAATGTCCTTAGCTTGAGAAGGTGTTGGGTTATAGATATTTTTACGATCAAACCAAAGGGTTGCTAGACCATGGCGATCTTTTTCCATAAGTTTATCGGGTTGTGATTCTTTAATGACTGCAATATCAAGATAAATGTGTGGTGTCACCTTATCGATTTGATAAAAACATTGTGAAACTCCATGCCACGCTGGTTCGGGAACACGATATTTACGGAGGATTGTAAAGTGTTTCTTCATGAATGATTCTAGATCAGCAAATATCACCTCGATTTGATCATCGATAGCGACAATGGATAAATCTAGATCTGAAAACTCATCCATGCGATTGGTCGCTGCTGAACCGCCTTCCCAAGCTGCAATAATACTGGGATGTGCATACACCCAAGGTTTGAGAATATTGACTAAATCCAACCGATTATACATATATGTCCTCCTTTATCCATTCATGGTCTCATGACCGATAATTAACGACTGGCGAAATAACTCTTTAAGCTCTTCTTCTTGAATCTTCTGATCAAAGTAGAGTTGAAGTGTATGTTTTTCAGTGAATTTGTACATTGGAAGTATTTTTCTAAATACTTGATTTGCCGTAGTAAAAATATTGACATGATCTCTAAAGAAAGCCATCATGATGGAAGGACGACGATGAAAATTGATATGTTCATGTTCTACTAAGTAAAAATAAGGCTGCTTGGCAAATAAAACAACTTTCACATGAGGATAAACGTGTTCAATCAGAGTTTTTAAAGTGTAATAACATGATTGTTCTTTTTGGCTCAGTGTTTGGATATATTCCTCAATAATCATTTTTGTACTCATATAACCATCCTTTTATACTGAAATGTTTGTCATTGAGAAGTATAATTTTAGTTTCATTAAAATGCTGATGTAATTTGATAGCAGAAATAAATTTATAAAGGATATAAGGTTGAAACCCTACATAATGATCTAACCAAAAAAGATGATGAGGCCACTAATGAGCATGACTAGAGTGATTGGACCCCAAAGTCTTCTTTCTTTATGGCTCGGAGTGATGACGTTTAATATAAACGAAATACTCATCAAAACGATGATAAAAATCATCCATCCCTGTGTGAATGGACTTGGCAATAGATTGAATACATCACCATGATTTAATACCACAAATCCATTGAACAGGATAAGAAAGGATTGAATAAGAGCACTAATTCTTAAATGCAAGGGTAAAACTCCTTTGACCTTCCCCCCCATAGTGTATTCGCCCCATGGTTTCTTTAGGAACAATCCAAGCTGAAATGCTACAGTAAATAGCGATAATCCTACAAAAATTAAACTTAGAATCAATATTAGCATATGAATAACCTCTTTATATACATAAGATAATTCCACGATTTAACTGAGCTATCTGAACTTTAAGCTCTTATTTTATACGTTTATCGTGTGTTATTTTAATGAAAGCAACGTGATAGTCTCGACGTGCGTGGAGTATATCTAATTGCTCGAAAATATGTCGTTTCGTGTACGTCGGAAACATATTTTTAGCCATTTTATGTTTCCACATACTAGACTTTATGAACATAAGAAACATATTTACCCCTAAAAATAGTTAAATTCATACTTTTTGATTCCACCTTATCGACGTAAATGTATTATGAAGTTTATACTTTAAATTCATTCGTGTTAGACGGAGTTTTACTTATTTTCAGATGGAGTTACTTTTTTGAACAGTAGTAATTCAAATTTTATCTCTTGTAAACTAATTCAAATCTAAAAAACTCTACATCAAATTAAAACATTACTTAAAAAGAAATTATTAGTGCTTCCTCAATATTTGTCGAAAAATTTTTTTTCATATAGATTAACCCGTTATTATTTTTTTCTACTGCACCCCAATCTATTTTTTTAACTTTTCTTGCCTTACACTCATCTATAAAACTCTGATAAATCCCTTGATTGAGATAATGTTGCGAATAATCCCTATTGTAATAATGAATTAGCATGTATATAGTATCGTCAAACAAATAACCAAACATAGCTCCAACGATACTCTCATTGTAATAAGCTATTAATGAAATACTATTATCTCCTAAAAAAAAACTTACTAATTTAGTATTTTCTTGGTTCTTAAAATATATCATGTGTTTTGATAAATTCAAAGCTTCCATAATGGTTGGTTTATCCGCAAAAGTACTAAACCTATAGTTTTTAAATGACTTATGAATCTTTCTATTTAATTTGCTATTAGGTACATAGTCATCAAGGTAATTGATAAATCGAAATACTTTTGAAAATTTCATATCTGGTTTAAAAAATTTTAAACTGTGAATTTTCATCCCATAAATAAAGATTCTGGACGTTGAAATCTTTCTCTTGTTCATATATAAGTAGAGCAGAAGTTCATTTTGTTCATCTGAAGAAAACCTATCCATTACTAGTTCTGACAAGATTAAAATTGTGTTATCTTGTGTATCATTTCGCACAATGAAATGAAGTTCTGTATTTTTATATATTAAACTAGTGCTCGTATCTCTAGAAAATGAAAAAGCATAATTACTTAGTTCCATAATACCTCCTAAAAATAAATTAATCGGAGAATTAAATAGCTCAAGTGAAAGTATTAAAAACCTATTACCTTTGGTATCTATAAAAAGTTTGAAACCAACAAAAATTGTTGGTTTCTTTTTTCTTACTTATAAGTCACTTTGCAGCTTCCCATACCTGACTTAGCATCTGCTAAATCTTCAAAAGTAATCATCGGTTGGTTAACAACTTCTGGACTTACGTATTCTCTCTTTTCCATATTATCCCTCCCTTCATAGATTTCAAAAAAAAGTAACATCTATCATTAAGATTTCACAATCTTTTGATTCTTAACCTGCAGTGTATAGTTCATTAAATACAAGTACTGGAGATTATGCTCTATAAAAATACATATCTTGCCATCTAGTCTGTTGACAACTCTTGAAATCAATTCACTTGCCATTTCCTGATCAATTGAACTAGTAAGCTCATCAAATATGTAAATACTAGCTTCAGTATTTGCTAATGTTTGGGCTAACGACAACCTTTTTCTTTCACCACCAGATAATTTTGATCCATTCTCCCCTATTGTGTTTTCTCCTAATTGCTGATTGACACTGGTCAATCTGCATAAATCAATTAGATTTTTTATCTCTTTTTCACTTAAGTCAGGATTTACTATTTTAATATTGTCATTTATAGTCCTGTCAAATAAGTAATTTTCTTGTTGCATATATGCTAATTTCGGTTTTCCTTGAACGCAATTTCCATTATAGCAATACAATACTTGACCAGAGTTAGGGTGATATAATCCAGATAATAAATTTACTAATGTTGTTTTACCTGATCCGGTTTCACCAATTATAGCAATCTTCTCACCTTTACTGATTTCTATATTTATATCCTTCAATACACAAATTTGATCATATGAAAAACAAACATTTTCAACTAATATGTTATCAACTTGCAGTCTTTCCATAGAGTCAAACATATCATCTTTTAGCATAAATAATTCTGAAATTCTCTTTATTGAAACATTTAATTTAACATAAGCTTGTTGAACATCTAAATAGTCCATAAATGGATCTGTAATCATATGATTGTACATCAGTATAGCTGTCATGCTCCCTACAGTAATCAACCCTTGCACAACAAACAAACCTGATACAACTAAAATAACTCCAATTGTAAGCATAAATAATGAGCTGACAAAGAATAAATTCAAGCTTTCAAACTTACTTTGCTTTAAATTTATATTCAACATTTCTGAACCATTTGTTTTTATCTGATTCATGTATTTTTGCTCTTTATCGTATATTCTTAGAGTCATCACACCTCTAATACCTTCAGCAAATGATTTCCATAACTTGTTTGAAATTTGCCTTTTAGTTCTAATGTTTTTAATTGATTTCTTTTGAATTATTCTTGAAGATATTGATGTTATCAACCCCAGAGGTAATATAATTAATGTTAGAGTCAAATTAATGCTAACCATATAATAGACTCCGATTACAAAAGTAATCAGAGCTAATAGTAGTTTGGTAATTGGAAGAAATAGTTTGTTTGTTATATATTCTACATCTTCAATTAAGGTGTTTGTCAACTCAATTGAATTTTTGCTGTTTAGCTGAAGTAAATCTACTTTCAATAGTTTATTATAGAGTTTATTTTGAATAGAGATACCATATGAATACTGTAAGTAATTAGAGATATACTTTGATAAGCCTCTAAATAAGGGACTCATAATTTGAAATCCAATATATAGACCACCATAAATATAAATTAGAGATACATTATCTTCATCAAGAGTTAAAGAATAATCAACAATTTTTTCAATAAATTTAATTGGTATAATCCCAAGAAAACCTGTGAGGAGTAGACATAGGATTAATAGAAATAAGAGCTTATATCCCCGCTTCACTTTAAATTCCTTTAAAATTTTAATAAACATATTATCACCCTAGTTGTACCATTCCCATCGCATTTAGTTTAATTATTGAAAATAAGAAGGCAAATTTTTCAGTACTGGTGAACAATCTATCTAATTCACCTAGCGTAGCATCATAGATTTTCTCTATATGATTTGAGCTAATGCCATTTCTTTCAAACAATACTTTTTTGTATTTATTTTTGAAATTTACAAGAATTATTTTATTAGTTTCATGCAGAATCAAATAATCCATTGATTTTATTAGTCTTAATTTTTTGTATTTCTTTATACTCTCAAAAAGTTCTAATAATGCATATTCACACATGTCTGTATTTGCACATTTAATTCCAATTGGACATGGAGAACAAATATTATTAAACATGCATGTTTTGCAAACTTTTATTGAAATCTCATTGTCAATCTCCTTAAAGTTGGTCCAAGAAGAGCAATCTTGATATTTGAATTTTTTATCAGCAATTTTCGAACTTGGTCCACATGGATATGCTTCATTTAATGCTGAGATATAGAAATAATTTTCATTAACATAACAACTATGTGAATTCTCGTTTGTTCTAATTGAATAACCACTTGTAATCTCTAGTAATTTTTGAAAAGCTGGTTTAAGATCTAGTGTAATAGGAATACTGTAAAGTTGACCTTCATTCAACATCACAACAATTTCATTTAATACATTCGAATAATTATATTTAAATCCTGTAAATCCCCTTGCATTACCCTCATAATATAAAAATGATAACAAGATGTTATTAAATCCCTCTTTGAATGCTAGAAGAGGTAACTTTGATATGGACATAACATTATCGGGTGTGCAAACAAATGCTAAATTTAAATCAATATTTAATGATTTATCATCTATCAATTGTCTTAAAGCATTAACATTTCTAATAACATTATTAAAAACATTATTACCTCGTATTAAAGAGTTGGATGCTTCATTATGTCCATCTAGACTTATGGTAAGCTGTTTGATATTTTTATAGCCGATTAAGTGTCTGACATTTGTATTATTCAGTAGAGTACCATTTGTATTAATTGAAACTGAAATACTTTCATCAATTTTATCCAAGAAAATCCACAACTTATCACTCACAAATGGTTCGCCACCTAGTATGTGGATATGATCAACTTTACGTTGTCTGATATGTTCCATAACAAACTCAAAATTATCATAAAGATCATTATCAATATTGAAATAGTCCGAATTATAGCAATGTTTACATCTTAAATTGCATTTTAACGTAATATCATATAGTAAAGTAGACATTATTACTTCTCAAAGAAAAATTCTAAAAAATATTCTTTCTTGCTTTGAACTTCATTATAAATATCTTTTTGAGATATCTCAAAAATCATTCCTATAATTTCAACTATTACATTCACTTCTTTTTCAATATTATTAAAAATCATTGTAGCCACTTCATTAAACGAATAGAACTGTTCATTAATCAGATCGAAAATAGTTATAGTATTATCGTCATTACTATTTAAAATGAAATTGTCCTTTAAAGTCATACCTTTTCCCTCCCAATTTTAATCAAAAACCTCTTTTCAAAATAAATAAGAACATCAATAAAATCCAAGAAACTAAGTTCTCTGTCACTAAATATTCTATAGTTGTTATATGAATCATCTAAATTTGCACCCTCAGCAAGTGAAGAAAAAACTTCTAAGTAGTTTTCATCTTCAACATACTTACTAATATCAATATTAATTTTTTTATTAATTAACCAATCTCCAACTGTCTTTTCAAATTCACCCAATTTTAAAAACGCCCAATCACACTCATACATTGTTCCTTTATACTGAAATGGACAAGGATAACAATCACTCTTCACCGGACATTTTAAGCACATTTCATGATATGATTTTTTTTCTAACAAACTCATAGAACTCAAGAAATTAGAAAAGTATTTTGAAGAAAACGCGTCTCGAAACGCAACTAAATTTCTAATATTAGGTGCCTCGTTAGCATTGAAATATCCTTTTTTTTGTGACTCTTTTCCAATTTCTAGGGAATGCAATCCACACGGGTGAACTTCACCAGTGGAATGGACATAAAGTTGTCCATCAAGAAAAGAACATCGAGTGAAGCCAATAGTATATCCCAAATTAATAGGATATTTCTTTTTTAAATAATAAATTACCGAAGGTCTAGCATCAATCAGAAAAGAAAGACTAGGATAATTTTGTTGAGAATATTTTATCATTTTCTCTATCGAATCTAATATCTCGTTGCTAGTAGTTTTAAGCGAATTAAAATTATCATTCACCGCATTACCAGCCTCCATTAAAGGTGTGACAAACAAATTACTCACATTTAATTTTTTGCACAAATCAACCATACCAGTTATGTTGTTAATAGATGATTTGGTAATAGTAAAAGCTATACCTATATTCATTTTACCATCTCTATATTCATTTTTACTAATCAACTCTTTTAAATTATTTGTGGCTTTTACGAAACTACCATTTCCTCTCACTAAATCATTCGAAAATGAGTCACTACCATCAATACTAACCAAAAAAGTCGAAATGTTAGACAATAAGATTATTTCTATTAAATCACTGTTTAAAAGAATGCCATTAGACGTAACCATAATGTCAAAATCCATCTCAGTAAGTAATTCAATAACTGCAATAAAGTGATCAGAGAATAAAGGTTCTCCTCCTAAAATATTAACCTTTGTGTAATTCTCTTTTTTTAGTTTTATAAACATCTTTTTAATTTCAGAAAGATTTAAATCTTCTACTTCATGATTGAAGTATTTTTCAGCATTATAACAATGCTTGCATCTTAAATTACATTTTGATGTTATATCCCATACTATTGATCTCATTTTCCCTCCCAAGAATTTACATTATAGTCCAATCATTATCAGGCATAAGAATAGCGACAAGCAACTATACCTTTTTAAATATCTTATAACTAAAAATAAATATTGTCAAATTCTTTTTCGAAATATAAACAATGTTAGTCTAACTCTTAGATAGAGTCATATCTGAAACTGACTATAGTATTAAGTAAAGCAATTAATGGTTTACGGTTACTTTTACATTATTAATAATAAAGATGAAACAATTTCATCCAAACAGTAATTGTAGCTTGATTGGGAAAAGAGTTACTAAATCACAAGTTTTTTTACTTATAAAGTTTTGATTAAATACGACATAAGGAATTCTTTATATTTTCATTAGTTGAATTAAGTTGTTTACATATAAATTAATGAACTAAATTTTATGTTATGTTGCAATGTTCTTATAAGATTTAAACCATATAAAATGATCTGATTTGCTCTTTCTTATTGTTTCTATCATAACCTGGTTAGACCAATATAAGTGAGGTTAGTGAGAACTGTACTATCTTTTCCCAAACATATAGCTCAATTTTCATTCTCAAAATAGACTCCTGATATTTCATCGAAAACGAAGAAGACTAATTTGTAATCAGGGTGATTTTTACTGTAATTATCTGTTTTCTTTGCATGCTTTGAGAAAACTCTATCAAATTTTCCAATATTTATACCACAATTTACACATCCGTTTTAATTATGTTAAATCGTTTCATTTACAGCTTCAATTAATAATGAGAATGAGTGTTTTCTATAATCCTTACATAGACTTTGTTGAGATTCCTTCTTTGATTTATAGATTGAACGCAGTTTTTTCCATTGCTCAATTCCAGCAATCAAGTTGTATTTGTTCGCAAAATAAGAAGCCTTTGGTACTTCAACAAAGTGGTATGGACCATTTCCATTATTATCGGTTTTTTCATTTTTCAAAATCAAATATTCTTCACTCTTATTTTTTCTCATTATAGCAACATCATAAGCATAAATGAGCTTTTTGTTTTCTAGTCTCTTCGTTGTTAAAACATGCGTTGAGTCCTCACATGGAGTTAGATTATATGTTTCAATAATACTATCAAGTTCAGATTTAAATTTCAGTTTTATATCCTTATCGCTCAGATTAGGTGATTTTTGTAAATATATATGGTAGTCAAGATCGTACCCTTCATTTCCAACTAGAACGAGATTTCTTTTTGCACTCCCAACTAATCGATAACTTATACTCCATTCATTACCTAGTTTTTTCGTTAATTTATCAAAAATTTTTTTAAACTCTTGACGGTTAATTTTGGTTTCATTCTTAGATAAATACTCCATGACTAAACCTCCTTAAGCAATATCTATTCAAGTTAGGCAATTGATTTTCAAAATCTCCGCCTTTATAATTGCCCATGTTAATCGCTTTCTCAAATGCTTCTTTCATGTTATCATCTAGTAATTTCCATAATAGAGATATTTTTGATTCTAAGCTCTCAATTTCATGATTAACATCTTCTACAGTGGTTTTATATGAAAACATGATTAAATTATGATGCATAACACTATTTCGGAGTGTTTTTATAGTTTGATACATTTCATCAGTAATATTCAAATCTAATGTATATCTATTAGCTTTGAAAACGTCTATCAACTTATTAAGTGTAAATGATTTGTTGTATGAAGACCAATAAAAAGTAGAGTCTGCAAATTGCTTTTTAACTGAAACTTTTGATAAATCTATTTCTTTTTTTATTACTTCGTTCTTATCTGACTCATAATCAAAATTATCAAACGCTATTGCTCTCCATTGTTCTTCAAGAGCTGAGAGATACTTATATAACACATCTCGAATATGTTTGTCATATCGAATAATTCTAGAAATTTCGCTATACTTTGCACTTTTATCAGTCAGCAATATAGTATCATAAACCTGCTTATGCAAGAATCTGCCTTTGAGTCTTATGTAATTCAGAAATGTGTCTTTTTCATTATCCTCTATATCCATTTTAGAGAATAGTTCAAATATATCCTTCATGACTTATCAGCTCCTTCATGAGATTTAGAATAGCTTGTAATAACAGTTTTCTCTAGATTCGAGATAACATTATCATAATTAATATTTAGTTTGGTTGAAATACGATCAAAATGCTTTTCTGGTTGGAAATATTTGTGTACTTCTTCTTTGGATAACATCTTCAGTACTGACTCATTCTGGTAAAAAGGATAGTAGTTTCCCGTTTTCGTATTATAAGCTATTGCTTTCAATTTAATTATCTCTTGTATTTCAGTTAGTCTTTTATCAAGTGTACAAAACAATACCAAATTGACATCAATACCTTTAACCGGTTTTACACTCAAAAGAAACTCTTGATATCTAAGATGGAAAATATCCCATGATAAGTTCCTGATAATATCAACGATATCCTTCATTCCTTTTTGTAGTTTCCCGAAGAATGTAAGATTATGCTTTTTAACAAAGTAAACAGCAGCAATTTCTAATAGACAAATATCCATCGCTTTAATGTCGTTTGCCATAAAATCAATCAGTTTAATAATTTTATCTTTCTTGTTTAAATTGCTTAAGTTAAGCAGAGCGATCATCAACACAGAACTATAGATTATTTTAAATTGCTGCTTAAATATGTCGGCTAAAGGACTGTTTAGCAGCAACTCCTGATTTTTAATAATCATCTCAGTTGATTTTTTGGACTTTCTTTTAGCAATGAAACCCCATCTATGATGAAACTTGTTAAGATAATAAAAGAAATTGTAAATTGTTGCTTTATATTGAGAATTAATTTGTCCTTCAAAAAGACAGTTTTCGTTAAGATAAGGTGATAAATTGATTGTACTAGCAATTTGTCTATGTTTACCTAAACTTTTCACCATTTCTAAAGGTTTACCATCTAAATAAGTACCTCTTTGAAATCGATCAATATAACTTACAATATTAGTATCTAGTGATATATCAAAAAAATATAGCATTGGTGATAAACTGGAAACAAATTCTTCATTTAGAGTATAAAGTTTGTGTGAATGAAATGGAGAAAAAATATATTGGGAATCGATTTGCAAAATATCAAGCATATATTTATAGTTATTCTTGCCAACTTTATCATCTACAAAAGTTATTGCATAGTCTTTTATAACATCAAAATAGTTGTGATATAATACGAATTTATCGTCGTGATCAGCATCAATAATTGATTGCAAAACGTTGATTTCATTAAAATAAACATCCATCATAATCTATACCCCCAAAAACCAAATCAGTTACGAAAATTGGTCTAAGTTGACAATACTTTTTTAAGAATACCCTTTGGAATTACAGTCTTGACACCAAAGAACTCATAAATCTTATTATGCGTAAATGATATAGCATCAATCTCAATCGATTGATTTAAATAATCATAATCATCAACTTCATTATTCTTTCCAGAAGGACGAATATAATTCAATGTTTCATACTCCCATTTGTCTAGAGTATCTTTTGTCTCCATCGATTTGGTTCTAATACAATAACCTTGATAAGCATGTCTAGTCTCATGAAATGCAGTAACTATGACCTCAATCCATTGAGATTTGGCAATCCACTCTTCATTGAATATAATCTCATCAGATTCGAACAGATACATACCAGTAATCTCATTATTAGATACTTCTGAGGGGTCAAAGAAGCTGATATGTGGTACAGGAATCTTTAATATCTCAGCTATAATCTTAACACCATTTATTGCTGCTTCGTAATTATTCATGTCAACCTCGATTTTTGTATAGTTTAATTATAACGTTATCCCATTACTTCTACTTTCAAATAATTCTTTTATCCATCTAATATTGAGTAATGAATACATTCACTCTGAAATCTTAAGAACAACTATTGATAACCAAAAACAAATTCTTTTTAGCAATATATCTGTACAATTGAACTAATGCAAATGTGGTAGTGTGTCGCAGTTTGAGTAAAAATATCAGCCAAAAATACATTTAATCGACCAATGGTTTAGATGATTTTTTCTGTATTGAACCACTTTCAATATATTTAGTTACCCATCTTCCAGTAAGTATCTCGTCATTTTTAGCATTCATCAAAATATACAATAAATCTGGATCCATATCTGCAGTTGTCTCCTGTAACTCATTTTGGTATAGATCCAACAGTTTTTCTGTATTCTCATGTAATAACTTCTGACGATCACTTGCTACTCTATATATAGCATCAGATACCTTAAATACTTTTTCAACAATATCAAGTAAACTTTTGCTTTTAAGCAACTGTCTATGCCCAACTTGATTGTTCATCTTCATACTATTTATAGGATTAAAATGACATACATAATTCCGATACTGTTTGATTTCCTCTATTACACTTGAATCACAATCATAGTATTTGCTCAACTCACTTCTCTTTATTCCTCCGTCATCCAAACATGTAGCTAAAGATACAACAAAATATGAAAAAAGCATGTAATGTTTGGATGCGTGACCTTCCATTGTCATAGTTTTATAAAAATGCTTAGTTTTTTCTTTATTTATTTCCGACTCAAACATTTCCTTAAGTTGAAACATCCACACTACATTCCGAATAACTGTTAACATTTTTGATAGTTCATTAAATAGTCTATTTGATTCATTTCTAACATGTGTTATATTCTTCATGTTGATCATTTCATCCCCCATCTCGTCGATTTGTATAGTTTAATTATAACATCACACTTAATAGAATAAAAATAAAAAATGACCATACCCGATTGAAAAATAAGGTATGGTCAATTACTATTTTTTAAGTTGTTCTTGAATAATTTTCTCAGCTGCAGATAAAGTAGCTCTTCCTTGCATCTTATTACTGAAGGAAATGTAATCATTAATGATAGCTTCAATCTTTGATTGATTTGTCTCTACAAACGTTACTGCCTTCTCGGTTGAACCCGTGAGATTACTTACCCACTCACTCAACCTGGACACTACAGCAAGCTTTTTGTCATCGCCGACAAGATAAGCTTCACCCTTCTCTTTTGCGAGTCTGTTCTTTTCTTCAACAATCATGATGAATTCTTTGATGGTTTTCTGGACACTTTCATCAAAGACGATATCTTTAGCTTTGCTTACCAAGTCAGATACATTCTCTGCTGTGTTTTTAAGGTCCTGCTTCACCTCTTTGATCACATCATTTAAAGACTGATCTTTCCCAAGTTTTGATGTCACATATAGTGCCAACAATAAAAGGGATGTAATGAGTAGAATGATTTCAAGTGTTGTCATTTTCTTTGCCTCCTAAGCGTTTATAAATATTGACTTGTGAATCTTCAAGTCTGGATACACGATGTTCCAGGACATTGACGTCTTTCTTTAACGATTTAATATCTTGTGCATGCATCTCCAGCAGGTTGAGCATCTTGATGTTTTGTTTCTCTATGGTTTGGAGATTAACAAGAATCTCATCGTTATTCGTTTTGTTTTTCTGTTCTTGACGATTGAACTGCTTGATCGTTGTCATAATAACAACCACCATTGTCACAATCCAATACACCAAGTTTTCCATTCTAAATAGACTGAGTAAGTTATCCCAGTTCATTACTAATCACCCGATCTTTGTAGTTTTCTATGTAGGTAAGTGCTTCTCGTAGTAAGGGGATGTATTCAAAGCCTTTACTTGTATTCCAGTTCTTTTTGTATTCAATCATGTGCGTGTACCATGGTTCATGAACAACATGTCTGTACTTTCCCGATTCATCCACATGATCTAAAATGCCTCGAACTCTAAAAATGTGATAATGCGATTTCTGAGGTTCTGGATAATCGATTCTCATTTTATAATGTTCTACAAAACTTTCTAGAAATAATCCAAGTCTACTGGTTAAATCTATATTTTTGTATGCTTCATACTCATCTCGATATTTCTCATCCAGGTAAATCAGATTGTCTTTTTCCGATAAAACCTCATCGATATAAGCACGATCATAGAGCGGAACTGTTGGATCTAGATTTTGTTTCCTGAGATAGATATCTTTTCCATACGCAAACACATCCAATGTTCCTAAACTCAAGTGTACATTCCCTTTGAATCCATCAAGTACTACAGTCACATCATCATCGCTATTCTCATCGTTTAATCCAAAGGCTAAAGAACCACAGTAATAGATAAACATCACTGTCGTATTTGGGAATATTCCTTGAACGATTTCTAGGATACTTTCGTTAGACTGGATTTTCTGTTTCACTTGGAGCATTGACTTGTGGTTCAACAACTTCAAAATCATCGATGGAATCATCAAACCCAACCACGTTTTCTTTTAGCCATAGATAACCTTGTTCGATGGGATTTGTGTATTGAAACTGAGTGAAATCTGATGTTGGAATCTCAATATCGATTTCTTCAAGTGGTGCACTTTGGTTAGCTCGTGCTTCTTTTGATAGGTAGGAAGCGACACAGATGACTGCTTTTTTAACGACATAGTTTATACTGAATGCTGTAATTCGGTGATAGGATAGAGAGATGCCAAATTTTGATTGCATATCTTTAATGATTGCCATGATATACCTA
>QZJX01000015.1 GCA_003599395.1 Ignavibacteriales bacterium
ATTTCACCGTTGTGTTCTCTTACTACAATATCATAACTAATTGATAAACCTAAACCGGTTCCTTTTCCGGAAGGTTTTGTAGTGAAGAACGGTGTGAATAAATTATCTTGAACCTTTTTAGGAATTCCATGACCGTTGTCTCTGATACGCACTTCAACAAAATTGCCGTTTTCATGACTTGAAACTTTTATGATTGCGGGTTCATCAGAATTCAATTCCATTTTTTTACGATGTGATTCATAACATCCGTTTGATAGAATATTTAGGAATACTCTACTCATATCTTGGGGAATGATATTAATTGGTTTTAAATCTTTATCATATTCACGTTCGATCTTGATATTGAAAGAACTGTCTTGAGCACGCATACCGTGATAAACCAAATTAAGATCTTCATCAAGCATTGCATTAAGATCCGTTGGCTGCTTCTCACCTGTCTTCCCTCTTGAATGTTGCAACATACTATGAACAATACTATCGGCACGTTTACCATGTTCTTTAATTTTTTCCGAATTTTGTTTTAACGTACTTAAAATTTCTTTTACTTCTTCAAGTGAATCTTGACTGATTTTTTCTTTTAGCTTATCAAACTCTTCAAATAATTCTTCAACCAATCCAACGGAAAGTTCAGAGAAGTTGTTAACAAAGTTCAATGGATTTTTAATTTCATGTGCAATACCTGCAGTTAGCTGACCGAGTGACGCAAGTTTCTCTTGTGCAACAAGTTGGTCTTGAGTAGATTTTAAATTTTCTAAAGTTGTGTTCAATTCTTTGTAAGAATTCGCATTATTTATGGCTATTCCAACGTGTGCTGCAATAGTACTAAGTAATCTCATATCATCTTCATTAAAAACATTTTCTTTTTCTGTACTTTGTACACTAAGTACACCTATGATTTCACCCCCGACCGGAATTGGAACACCGAGGTAAGAAGCCGAGGGAGTTCCGATACGCTCCACTCCCAATTCTTCTGTCTTCTTTTCAGCTTCTTTATTTATAAGGAGGGGCTCCTTTTTCAAAATTATATGCGATGTCAATCCGTCACCTAACGGAAGCGGTGGGAATTCTTCACCATAACCGTAAGGGAAATTAATTATGTCAGTTTCTTTTTCGAGCATAGCTAAGTAAACTATATTGGCGTTGAAAAGATCGCGTACTTTATCACCAACAAGATTAATCAGTTTATCTATTTCCAAATGACCGGCAATCGCCTGACTGATACTATTTACAGTACTTAACTCCGCTGTTCGTTTCTTGCTTTCTTCAAGAAGTCGCAATGTCTCATCGAATAATCGCGCATTTTCAAGTGCAACGCTCATACTGTTAACGAGAGTTGTAACTAATCGAACATCAGCATCATCAAACGCATTTTCTTTATCGATATTTTGAAGACTGATCGAACCTCTCACGACATCGTTTATTATGATGGGAACAAATACTGCAGATTTAGGCGGCTTTCCTTTTGTTACACCTTTGCCACCATACTTTTGTGCCGTCTCAATATAATTTTCTCTTATGTCTAAGGGCTTCTTTGTTTCTATCATTAACTTATTCGCCCAATTGAATGGACGTGGGGCAACTTCTAATCTTACTCCCTTTTCTATTGCGTATTGCCATTCTTCTAAACCAGTATCATGATCAAAAGAACGAATGACTAATGTTTGGGAATCCGGGAATAAACTACATAATCGTTCACCGACAAGTTCATATATTCCTTTCATATCAAGTTCTTTTGCCAAACCTTCTTGTACACTATTGATCACTGATAATTCGGCAGTGCGTTGTTCTGTTTCTTTAAGCAATCTGTTTGTCTCATCGAATAATCTTGCATTTTCAAGTGCGACACTCATACTATTTGCAACCGTTGTAAGCAATCTTACTTCCGATTCACTAAAGGCATCTTCTTTTTCATAGTTTTCAACTAGGATTAATCCTTTTGCTTCCGATCCAACAATGATCGGGACAAATACAAGTGATTTACTTGAATCGGTTCCGGGAATAGTAGTATCTTCTGTTATTCCCAGTTTAGCAAATTCTTCATCGGTAGCTTTTTTGAGTACAAGAGTTTTACCGGTTTCAAGAACGTATTTCGATAGTGGTGTAGGTTCCATTGAATCTATAAATAACCTTTCACCATGCTCATACTCATAAGGGAAGTGTAAAATGTTTTTTTCTTTATCATAAATTCTAATTCCTAGATCCAGGAATCCAAGCGCTTCTCTGAATTTGTCACCGACAAGATTAATGATGGAATTAAAATCCATTTCCATCACTAATCCTTCTTGAATTGCATTAAGAATTGAGAGCTCGACGTTTCTTTGCTGTGTTTCGTTTAATAGATGTTTTGTTTCTTCAAAGAGTCTCGCATTTTCAAGAGCAACACCCATATTTGATGCGAGCGTCATTAAAAGTCGAACATCTTTTTGAGTGTATAAATTTTGTTTATGAATATCCTGAACGGTAATAACACCGGTAACTTCTTGATTACGGATAATTGGAACACCCATAAAAGACTCAGGCATTTCTCCGGCAACCACTTCTTCTCCACTATGTTCAATCGCTTCTTGTGCGGTACCGAAAATCAAAGGTCGTTTGGTTTCGATAATTTCTTTTCTATCCGAATCAATTGCTTGAGGTTTATCGAAGTAATAACGCTTGTCCAATTCCACAGCATAACGATGATGAATTTGTTCAGTCTCTTTCTCATATGTTGATATACTTACAACTTGTGCGTTGAATACTTCTCGAATTTTTTCACCAACCAAATCAATTATAGATTGGAAATCCATTTGCTTTGCGAGACCTTCTCCAACACTGTTGATAATTCCGAGCTCAATTGCTTGTTGTTTTGTTTCTTCGAGAAGTTTTGTTGTCTCGTCAAATAAGCGAGCATTTTCTAGTGCAACGCTCATACTATTTGTCAACGTTGTTAATAATCTAACATCCGATTCGCTGAATGCATTTTCGCGGTCAATGTTTTGAAGAGAGATATAACCTTTTACTACTTGACCGACAACAAGCGGAACAAAGAGAAGTGATTTGGGCATCTCTGTTCCTTCCACTACTTTCATTCCATATTTTTTTGCAGCTTCTGAATAATTTTCATTTATCAAAATCAGTTTTTTGTTCTCTATTAGATGTTCTCTAAGTTTATCGTACTTTCTGCCTTTTGGATAAAATCTTTCTCCTTTTTCAATCAAATAATTAAAAGATTCGGTATTGTCATCATGATTAAAACTAGCAATTGCAACTACTTGCGTATCAAATATTTTATGAATTTGATCGCCGACTAAATCATAAATCGCCTGCAATTCAACTTGCTTAACTAATCCTTCTTGAACACTGTTAATAACTCCAAGTTCTGTATTTCGCTGCTGCATTTGGCTCAAAAGTCTTTTTGTTTCTTCGAACAGTTTTGCGTTTTGTAAAGTCACGCCAACATTTGTTGATAGAGTAGATAAAAGCCTCACATTATTAGAATCATAAGCGCTCTTTTTATAACTCTGTACACTTACAACGCCAAGCACTTTCCCTTCAAAAACTATTGGCACACCCATATATGATTCAGTTTTATCTTCTTCCGAAAATGTAAGTGCACCGTTTTTAACCTGTTCTTCTAATGAACCAAATACTAAAGGTTCTCTTGATTTGATAATCTTTGAAGTTAAGCCCTCTCCGAGCGGGAACGGATCAAATTTTTGGTACCCATTATAGTATGAGTAAGGGACTTCGATCATTTTAGTTTCTTCGTCAACTAAAAGAATTTCCGTAACCTCGGCATTAAAAATTTCTTTTACTTTGTCACCGACTATTTTTGTAACCGTCAAAACATCAAGCTGCTTAGACATTGCTTCGCCGACACTATTAATAATTGTCAGTTCGGCTGAACGTTGTTCGGTCTCTTTTAATAATCTTTTTGTCTCTTCAAAAAGTTTTGCATTTTGAAGTGTTACACCCATATTGCTTGATAAAGTAGATAGAAGCCGAACATTATTTTCATCGTATGCATTCTTTTCATAACTCTGGATACTAACAACTCCAAGAATTCTATCATTAAACATGATTGGAACACCGAGATAAGTTTCGGTAATATCCGCTTCGCCAATACCGGCATCAACTATAGCACCGAAATTTTTTTGTTCTTCGAAGTTTAAAAGCAGAAGCGGTTTTTTTGATTTAATAACTTTCGAAGTTAAACCCGCTCCTAATTCAAATGGTTCGACAATCTGGTATCCTTTGTAATAAGAATACGGGACATTTATAACTCCGGCTTCATGATCTAACAAAAGAATTTCAGTAACTTCCGCTCTGAATATTTCTTTTATTTTATCTCCGACAATCTTGGTAACTGTATTAATATCCAATTGTTTTGACATTGCTTCACCAACGCTATTGATAATCGCCAGTTCGGCTTTTCGCTGTTCGGTTTGTTTAAGTAGGTGAACAGTTTCATCAAACAGTCTTGCATTTTCAAGCGCAACACTCATACTGTTTGCGAGCGTGGTAAGTAGTCGAACATCCGCATCGGTAAAAGCATGTTCTCTATCCAGATTTTGAAGACTAACGCAACCTCTTACTTCATTACCGACTATAAGGGGTACAAAAAGTAAAGATTTAGGCAGCCGTGTTCCGGGAACCGGCGCATGTCTTTCACCGGTTAATTCATAAATTTTTACATCGGCATTTTCATTAACTAATAGATGAGATCCCTTATTAATTATCCACTTTCTGATTTCATTTAACCGGCGTGGTTTAGGATATAATCTTTCACCGTCTTCAAATAAATACATAAAGTGTTCTGTCTCGTTTTCCTGATCGAAAGTATAAATACCTGTAACTTGTGCATCAAACAAATCGCGTAAACGATTCCCGACCAGATCATAAATACCTTGCAAATCCATTTCGGCAACCAGACCCTGCTGTACACTATTTATAACGGCTAGTTCCGCGGTCCGTTGTTCTGTTTCTTTCAGTAGTCTATTCGTTTCATCAAACAGTTTTGCATTTGTAAGTGCAATTCCCATATTAGTCGAAAGGATTGAAAGAAGACGAACTTTTTCATCACTGTAATCATTCTGTTTGTAACTTTGTATGCTAACAACACCGATAACTTTATTGTTAACAATAATTGGAACACCAATATAAGTTTCGGTTTTCTCTTCTTCTGATTGAACAAGAACTCCAAGTTTTACTCCCTCTTCATACGTTCCGTGCACTAAAGGTTTACCGGTTTGAATTATTTTAGATGTTAATCCTTCACCTAAAGGGAACGGCTCTGCTATTTGATATTCTCGGTAGAAAGAATAGGGAACTGTAATCATATTAGTAGACGGATCTAATAATAGAATTTCGGTCACTTCCGACTTAAAAATATCCCGAATTTTATCACCGATTATTTTTATAATATCAGCTATTTTTAATTGCTGCGAGATTGCTTCACTTACGGTACTAATGATAGCAAGTTCGGCTTCTTTTTGAGCTAATTGTTTTTTAAGTAATTCATTCTCATCCGATATTACATTCGTTTTTTGTGTAGCTGCTTTCATCCTTTTTCCATTAAATTGGTTTACTATTTTTGGTAATTATTGATTCACTATTGAGGGAGCACTTTTCCCTTGAGCTGTACAAAATCGATCGGCTTAGTCATATAATCATCGGCACCGTATTCAACAGCTTGTTTGTAATTATTTTGATCGCCATAGGCTGTAATCATGGCGACTTTTAACTCGGGATAATTATCTTTTATCCACTTCAATAATTCCAAACCGTTCATGCCCGGCATGTTTATATCGGAGAGAATTTGATTGAGGTTTTCGCTTCCGTTCAATTGCAAATAATCCTTTGCTTCTTCACCACTGAATGCAAAAAGAAAAGCAAGTTTTCCTTCCTTTATTTCTTTTCTAAACCTTTGTTCGAATAGTAACTTTATATCTTTTTCGTCATCAACTACCATTATCTTCATTGATACATCCCTCTTAATAATTTCACAAAGTTTTATTAATTATTTTACTTTAATTACGACAAAAGTTATGTCATCATCCGGCTCACGATTATTTGTCCAATCATCGCCCGTTTTGCGTAATACACTAATTATATCTTCGGGAGATTTTGCAGAATGTTCTTCGAATAAATTTCTTACTCTTTTATATCCGAATGCTTCTTTTTCATCATTCAATAATTCCGGGAAACCATCACTCATAATTAAAATTGAATCGCCCGAATTTATTTCGGATTCTTTAAGCACATATGGGAAATCCTGCATCGTGCCCAGCGGCATTCCTTTAATTACGTGTTCTTCAATTACGCGTTCATCATTTTTATAAATAAATATCGGCGGCATTCCGGCGGATGACATTTGAACTTTACCACCCGCGATTTTCAACATAGACATACACATTGAAAGTTTTTCGAGGTGCATCAATTTTAAACATCTCGTCATTTCATGAAATGTCTCTACAATATTCGGGTTAGGCGCAAGAACATTGAATAAACTTTTGGTAGTCGTTACCATAGTTCCGGCTTTCATACCATGCCCGGTTGCGTCGCCAAGAACAACTGTTAGTACGCCATCCATACCAACATGAAAATCGTAATAATCGCCTCCGACTTCGGTTGCGGTTTTCATATAAACCGCGATATCTAGATTCGGTAATTGAGGTAATTCTCTCGGTAACATTGACAACTGCAGCGAGCGTGCTTCTTCAAGCTCTTTGGACTTTCGTTCATTTTCCGCTTCAAGTAATTTTCTTTCCGCTTCGGCTGCTTTTGCTTTTAGTTCGGCTGCTTCGGCTCTCAGTTTGGACTGTTTATATTCACTCATCTTCGAACGTCTTTCCATTTCAAATTTTCTTACACCAAAAAGGAAACCGAAGAAAATCAATCCATAACCGATATAAGCGTAAGTATTATTCCACCAAGCGGGTGTTATTGACACCTTGATGGTTTTCGGCTCTTCGGTCCAAAATCCATCACCGTTTGATCCTCTTACTTTAAATTCATAATCACCGGGATCTAAATTTGTATAAGTTGCTATTCTTCTTGATCCGTCGTGCCATTCTTCATCAATACCTTCCATTTTATATTGGAGACGGTTTTTATCAGGTCTGGCAAAATGAACAGATGAAAATTCAAAAGAAATATCATTTTGATTATATGCAAGATTAAGTTCAGCGATTTCGTCTAGATCTTTTGTCTCAAGAAGATCATTAAATAAATTGTCGGCAGATTTATTCGAAACAGAAATATTTGTAAAAACAATTTTGGGTAAAGATTTATCAGTAGTTCCAGGTTTGAATGCATTGAATCCATCCGGACCGGAGAAGTACAATTTCCCGTTTGAATCTTTTATCGCAGCATTTCCGATGAATGTATAACCCTGCAATCCATCGCGAACATCGTAATTAATAAAAATAGGAGCTTTGGAACTGTCATTGATTTCTACTTTTGAAATTCCTTTAATACTGCTTACCCATAGATTACCATCGTCATCCAATACAAGAGCGCGAAGATTACTAGAGGGAAGACCATCTTTTTCACGGAACACTTGGATTACATTTTTTTCTCTATCAATATTATTTAATCCGTCTTCTGTGGCTATCCAGATATTTCCAAAGCTATCTTCACAAACATCGTGAACAGATACGTTGCTTATTGAGTGACCGCTATCTCCACCTGTTGTATAATTCCTAATGAACATTGTTTCAGGATCAATCTCACTTAAACCACCAAAAGCAGCAGCCCAAATTTTATTATCCGATGACTCAAATAGCGACATCACATTAGTCCCAACCATATAAGTTCGATTTTGATCTTCTGATAGTATTGGATGATACTCTGAATACTCGTCGTCAGATAAAGAATAAAGTTCAATGCCCCAATAGAGACTGTCCTGCGGAGCAACTTGATTATACGAAGCAACTGAATGACTATCATCGGTTAAAAAATTCAATTTGTATCTTCCTTTTTGCAGCTTAATGATTCCGATTTGATGTCGGTTCTTAACTGCACCACTCGCCTTGAATGTAGATTCAAGTTCTTTCATTGTCCAAAGTGTGCCACCTTCTGTAGATTCCAGACTTCCGAAATCAACCATACCCCATTGACGATTGCCTTCTCCTATCCCGGAAATTAAAACGTAAGAATCTTCCGCTATAACAAATTCCTTTGAAAGGTCTGCATAATCACCTACCTCAATTATTTGCGATAAAGGTGATCTTGAATCTCTTAATTTATTTAGAAACGAGAGTAAGTCTAAACTGTACTGTCTGTGTTCAAAGTTTGGAAGCCGGGTGAAGGTTTTATTGTCATCATTCAATATGCTTAAACCGTTAACTTGTCCGATCCATAATCTTTTTTTTGAATCATTTAGAAGAACGTTTACATCTCCAAAGTGAATGCTTGTTCGGCTGTATTGAACCGGCAAGTGTTTTTTAATAGCTCCGTTGCTAAGATCGTATTCAATTAATCCGTTACGTGTTGTACCCAAGAATAATTTTCCGTTAGCAGTTTCAACAACATCCTCAATCATTAACTCACCGATACTATTAATACGATTCAATGCAGATGAATTTTTATCAAAAGTTTTTTGAACTCTGTCGAATAAATATAATCCCATATTAGAGCCCAACCACATTTTATCCGGCTCATAGTTTGATAATGAGAAACTAATAATCATTGGTTTAGAGTCGTTACCGGAAGTTTCTAACGTATAAAGTTCGTAAGGAGCTTTATCAAAATTATATTTAAGAATGCCTTGGAAGGACCCCATCCATAGCAGGCCGGTTTTGTCGGTATAAAAACCATAAAGTCCCCTGCTTTGATTAGGCAGCCGGTCAAATTTGCCGGTATCTAATGAGTAACGGAATAATCCGTCAGTGAATGTTCCAATCCATATTTCACGATTCTTTGTTTCGTACAATGCTGAAGCACTTGCAAATTTTCTACCTAATATAGGATTGAAAACTTCTTCACCAGTAAGTTGTTTTGGGTCAACTTTATAAAGACCATTGCGCGATCCATACCAAATATTTCCATCGCTGTCGTACAATGTTGAAAATACTACACTGAATTGAAGTTTCTTTTGAAAATCATCTTTTAATTTTAACATTGCAAAAAGATCATTTTCATAATCGAATTTCATCAGACCGAATGCAATCGAAGAGACATAGAGTTCACCATCCGGTGATTCTACAAGAGTATATGCCGGAGCAGATTGAGCTGCAATCGTGTTATCACGTCGTAACACTTCATACGACTTAAATGTTTTAGTTTTTCTATCAAAACTTTTAATGCCATCTGTACAGGCAACCCAAAGTATTCCTCTTGAGTCTTCATATAAAGAAGCAACAAAATTCGCATTTTCCCTCGTCGAGTTTGCAAAGCGATAACTTATGAACTGTTCGGTTCTCCTGTCAAACTCTGCAATGCCGTTACTGGTAGATATCCATAAAACTCCGTTTTTATCTTCCAACACATACGATACAAGATTTGCGGGAATAGAAGTTGAATCGTTCGGATCATTTTTGTAGATAGTAAATGAATAACCGTCATACTTATTCAATCCGTCCGCGGTAGCAATCCACATATAACCGTATTTATCTTGCTCGAAAGCCCAAATTTCATTGTGAGAAAGTCCGTCTTTAATTGAAATAGATTCAAACGCGTTTGCAGTTTGACTGAAGCTCTGTTGCATCCCGCCTATAAAAGATAAGGCAATTAGCAATAATTTTATATTTCTGATATTTTTCAAAATTGACCTCATTTATTTCACTTTTATTACGACGAAAGTCACATCGTCATCAGGTTCAGAATTACCACTCCATTCAAAGGCATTTGCTTTAAGTCGTTCGATTATTTGTTCCGGTGATTTTTCGGCAACTTTATGAAAATCATTCTGGACTCTTTCATATCCATAGAGTTCTTTTTCATTGTTGAACAGCTCAGGGAATCCATCGCTCATCATTAGCAAGGTATCACCGGTGTTTAGTTCGGTTTCTTTGATAGCATAAGGGAAAGATTCAACTGCGCCAAGCGGCATACCTTTTAAAGTGATTTCTTCTAACTGTTTATTATGATTACGGAAAATTAAAGTGGGCGGCATTCCGGCAGTGGACATAATCATTTTGTTCTGATTGATTTTCATAACTGTCATACACATTGTCAACAAATGCATATCCATATGCTTGATGCATCTTGATATTTCACTAAACGTAAAGAGTATATCCGGATTAGCAGCATGTGTGCTGAATAAGCTTTTTGCTGCGGTTACCATTGTCCCGGCTCTCATTCCGTGTCCGGTTGCATCCCCTACAACAACAGTAAGTGTTCCATCCATTCCAACATGAAAGTCGTAGTAATCACCACCAACTTCGGTCGCGGTTTTCATATAAACAGCGATATCCAAATTTGGAAGGTCCGGTAATTTTTTTGGTAGCATTGATAACTGTAGTTGTCTCGCTTCTTCTAATTCTTTGGATTTTCTATCATTCTCGGCTTGAATTGCTCTAGCCTGTGCTTCCGCTGCAACAGCTCTAAGTTCTGCTTCTTGAATTTTTTGTTTTTCTCTTTCCTGTCGAAGAATTCTTCTTCTCTGTACTCTATCTATACCAAAGACTAAAGCGATGAATAGAAATCCGTAGCTAATGTAAGCAATTGTAGTTCTATACCAAGGCGGGGCGATTGTAATATTTAAAACTCTTTCAGATGAACTCGGAATTCCAAAGCCACTGTATGCTCTAATTTTTAATTTGTAATCACCCGGATCAAGATTTGTGAATGATGCGAAATTTTTATCAGTAAAAATCCAATTCTCATTAAAACCCTCCAACATATAACTGACTCTATTTTTTGAAGGTCTGGAAAAGTGGAGCGAAGAGAATTCAAAAGAGATGTCATTTTGTGCATAAGATAAGTTTAACTGATCGATATCAAAGATGGATTTTTCGAGATTAATTTTACTTTCTGAATTGAAAACTGATATGTCGGAAACATTAATATTGGAGATGACCGGAATTGGTTCACTTGTGTTTTCAGTACTTGGATAGAATGCTGTCAATCCATTAAAGGTACCGAATAAAATCTCGCCGTCTCTAGTTATAAGAGTTCCTCTTCCAAATCCACCGGTAACACCATCCTTACTGTCATAATTAGAAGTCGACCAACTTCCGTCTTCATGTTCAGATAATTTTGTGATTCCTCCTGTTGTGCTTATCCAGAGACTTCCTTGAAAATCTTCGATCATTCCGTTTATTCCGGTATTTGGCAAATCAGGAATTGAAGCGTTTGAAATGAATTTATTTTCCTCGGGCAAAAAACGATAAAAACCTGATGGAGTTACTGTCACCCACAATCGTCCTTTACTGTCTTCAAAAATAAAATCCGTCCCGAAGTTATTTGAATTGTGAACATCAATAGGATACTGTTTAAACTTTCCATTAGTAAGATCATATCTAACAATACCAAGGGAGTTTGCTGCGACCCACAAATCACTTGGATACTTTCTACTGCTTAAAGCAAAAGAAATACCATAGATATCGGGGACCACATTATTTTTTTCTTCAATAGCAATTTTAGATTTCAAATCATCTATTTTATCCGGATCTATTCTAATCAATTGAATTCCGTACCATTCAGGATTTGAGGGAGGTTGGACGTTGAAATTATCATAAGAGTGACCAACATCGGTTTTGTAAAAAACAGTGTATTCACCTGGCTTGAGATTAACTGTATGGATGCTCAATCGGTTCTTATAACCGCCATCAGCATGAAATGTTTTTTTAATTTCGTCCATCACCCAAATCGATTCGCCGGATGAGTTTGTAATCCCGCCGAAATCAAATATTCCAACAGGGTGATTTCCTTCACCCATACAAATGACTAAAAAATCAGTTTCTTCTGTGATAGAAATTTTCTGAGAAAGTTCTACGGCTTCTCCTGCTTTCGTCATAGAAACAACAGCTTCATTTTCTTTAATAAAACTTTTTACATCGTTAATAAATTGTTCACTATATTTTCTATTCATTGTGGAAGGCAATTCTTCAAACCTTTTAGTTTCTGTATTAAATATGTAGCCACCGATTGATGTTGAAAGCATTAGTTTATTTTTAGGAAGGTATTCCATCCTTCTTATAAATTCTCCACCACCTGTGTTCATATTTCCTTGAATAATTCTAAAAGTCTCTGTTTTCCCGTTTGTTAAATCATAGCTTGATATTTTGTGTATCGAGTTGGAAAACCATAGTTTTTTATTATCATCAATAACAAAAGAATAAACATTAGCTGAATCCGTATAAATTGATGGGATCGGAATATTAACACGGTCAATTGATTTTTCGATTAGATCTAATTTGAAAAACCCAAACCTATCAGTAGAGATCAAGACTTCATTAGTATTGTTTTTATTTAGATTAGCACCTGAAGTGATAGGTCGTGCAGTTTGGTTTGGATTATCATTCGGGAAAGAATAATGTCTAAACGGTTTACGATTTGGATCAAACTTTAGAATTCCGTTACCTCCGGTTCCAACCCAATAAACACCAAACTTATCTATGAACTTATTGAAAGCGAATTTTCCGACACCTCTCTGATCAAGTTCACCACCTAGTTTAACTATCTCAAATTTTTCTGATGTACGATCAAATTTTACTAATCCATGTGGTATAGAACATAATAGAAAATTTCCGTCTTCAAGTTCATTTATATTAAAGTAGAACGCTTCACCGGCAATTGACCTAAATCTATCCAGATCATTTTTATATTCGAAACTAAATGATTTCGGATTATACTCGATAAGAGTTTCTCTACCTGCAAGCCAAATAGCCCCGCCTCTATCTTCATAAATTTCGACTATGCCATCCGGAACTTCATTCCCGGCAAAGTTAAACGGTTCAAAGAGATTACTACTTTCATTATAAAAGTATATCCCACTATTAAATGTTGATACTAGTAAGTTTCCATTACGTAATTCACGTATGCCTATGGTAGGTGCAGAATAACTTTTTACAAGAGTATCAACCCCTTCCACTCTCATCATAACCGGGACTATCTGCCATTTTTTAAGCGAAACATTCCATCTTTGAACACTTCTGCCCTGGGTGGTAATCCAAAAGTTATTTTTAGAATCTACGAGTGTACGGAAGATTGCGACATCTTGTTGTAAATTATTATTACCTTGATCAATAGGAAAAGTTGTAAAATTGTTTTCCCTTCTGTTCAGAACACTCATTGCTCCGGGTGTACCGATCCATAAATTACCTTCTGAGTCTTCTGCGATAGTTTGAATATTGCTCGATGGTAAGCTTGTCGAATCGTTAGGAATGTTTTTATAAATAACAAAATCATAACCATCATATCTATTCAAGCCATCTTGAGTGCCAAACCACATAAAACCATACTTATCTTGATAAATATTTTCAAATGGATTTAAACTGGAACTTGACAAACCCTCGGCTACAGATATATTTTCATACAAGTAGTCATCCTGAGCTAACGTAATTAAATTGAAGGTAATAAGTAAAAAAAAGAGAGTTCTGATGAGATTGTTACGAAGATAGTTCTTATGCATTACACCCTCACTTAAGTTTGAATCATAAATGGAGATTGTGTCCATTTATCAAATAATTTTTTTTTTAACTTTTTCTTATAAGATAAAGTGCTGTAATATCGTCGCTTTGGGGTGTATCTTTTGTGAAGCTTCGAACATCGGCAACAAGTTCATTTATAAATTTTTCTGCATCGTGAAAGCAGTTATCTATACAAAATTTTTCCAAACGCTCATCTGAGTATTCTTCATCGTTTTCATTCATTGCTTCGGGAATTCCATCGGTGAACATTAATATTCTTTCACCCTTTTCAATTCTTCGTTTCTCGGATTTGAAAGGCAAACCCATGTCGAACATACCGAGAGCAATTCCACCGGCTTCTATTTTTTCAAGAACCTTATTTTTTCTTAAGTGAAGTGAAGGATTATGCCCGGCGTTTATAATATCCAGTTCGCCGGTTGAGGGGTTAAGGATGGAGATAAAACATGTTATAAATTTATCGGCTGTGGAAGATTGGTAAATAAGTTTGTTAAGTTTTACTGCTAGATCATCTAAGGATATTTCAGTTTCTAGATATGCATGAAGCGAAGCACTAAGTGAACTGACTAGCAGCGATGCCGGGACACCTTTACCTGCAACGTCGGCCATTACCATTGCAACATTACCATTCGGAAGAACTCTGCAATCGTAATAATCTCCACCGACTTCTTTTGATGAAATATTTACACCGGCGATTTCGTAACCGTCAATTACCGGCAAAGTTTCAGGAATAATTTTCTTTTGAATTGTTGAAGCTACCGACAATTCTTTCTTTATAGTTTCGTTCTCCAGAGCTTCTTTATGAAGTTCTTTGTTTTCAACAGCACTGTGGACTTGTCGTGCAAACGCGGTTAATAGTATTTCGTCTGTGTCATCAAACTTAGCATTACCATCTCGGCTTTCTTTGTCAACTAAAGTTACGATATAGCTGTAACCTCTATAGTCAACTTGTGTCTCAATTTTATCTTTTGATTTAAGTGTTTCGGCAACATTGATTGTATTCGGAAGACGAAGTGTTGCGATTACTTTTTCATCACGAATAATTCTCATGATTCCCTTTGATGCATTAGTTAATGCAACCGCTCTCTCCAAAGCTAATTCAAGAAGCTGTGTATTATTCTCCAGTTTAGATATCTCGATACCTGTATCCACCAGGCTATTTAATTGCAGAACTTTATGGTTAAGTGAGAAGATTAAATTCTTCTCGCGAACTCTTGCAAGATGGGATTGATAAGCATTATCAAGTAAACGAGTAAAAATTTGAAGTGTTATTGCATCAAGTGAATTAAACTCCGTATTATCAATTTTTCTACCGACAATTATTCCAAAGAAAGAATTATCAATACATCTTAAAGTCGAATAAACTTTATAGTCCAACTCCATTGCATAGTTTATGTGAAGTGTTTCTGAAATTTTTAAATTGGATGTGTATGATTGGCTTTCTACTTTTTGGATATACAAATTAATCCACTCTTCATCTTCGCTGGATTTATGAAACAAATTAATATCGGATACAAGTAAATTGCCTCTTAAAAGGTGAACAAAATTCTTTCCAATATCAGTAAGACTTCTGGAATTGGAAAGAATTCTAAAGCCTTCCTGGAAAGAATTTACTTGAAGCGAAAGCCGATCAAGCAGAGCGTTATAACTTTCAGATTCAGTCATCAATATTTATTAACTGGCTTTATTATTTGTTAATAGTTGAATTCCATCTTCAACGCTTTGCGCTTTCTCAGCATAATGGAAGAGTCCCATTATTGTAAATGTTTTATCAACCGAAGGATCGAGATTCGTAAAGACCAACTTACCGCTTGAATCATTCAACTTTTCTATTACTTCGATAAGAAATGAAATGCCTATAGAATTAACGACTTTAGATTCAGCAAGATTGAGTACATAATTATTCAATCCATTTTGATGATGTGAATTAAACTCATCTACTATTTTTTGTCCCCCGAGGTTATTTACATAACCGGAAGTACTAATTACTACACAATCATTTTTTACTTCCGAGTTTAACTTAAATTCAGAAACCATATTATCTCCTCTTAGACTAAATTTTTAATAATTGTAATTTTTGTACCATTGTTACCGGATTCGATTATGAAATCATCGGACATTGATTTCATAAGCTTTAAACCCCAGCCGCGCTTGTTGCTGCTGTGAATTTTAGAACCAATTTCCGGATCGGCTACTTTTTCAGGCTCGAATCCTTTACCGTAATCAGTTACAAGGATTATCAGTTTCTCCTTTGTCATGGTAAACTCAACATTTACATAAGGATTTTCTTCACCAGAATGTTCAAGACCATTAATGATTGCTTCTGTTACAAGTATTCTTGCTTCACCAATCTTATCATCCGATATACCGAGATGACCTCCCATTCTTTCAAGACCTTCTAATGCAACAAGTTCAATGTCAGGAATCTTTGGAAGTTTAATTTCCAGTTTGATGTTTTTGTCCATGTGTCAACCTATATTAGTTTAGGTATTTAATTCACTAAATGAAGATTATTCATGAAAGTTAACTATTTCCGACTTGATATCCACATATTTAATTACAAAATAATATCTCAGAAAGGCATCTCAATGTCTCTTAATTTTCTGTTCTTTTGCAAATATGATCTTTCAAATAGAAATTTAATGAAGTTCATACTTTCTAAAACAAATTATTACTCTTATCTTTGTGCTCATTAATTATAGAGAATGTTAATATGAAGAAACTATTATTGTTACTCGTAATTTTTATATGTCTAAATGCACAATCCGAAGATGAATGGGAGTTGATAACTCGATCCGGTCATTCTGTCACTTATATGGAGAAACGTGATCTTAGCGGGTTTAAAGGAAACGACGTTTATGTTTGGGTGATGGAAAAACATAATCCCCCGATTATTATTGAATCAGTTGATGGAAGAATTTATAAAACGAAAACATATTATCTATTCAGTAAGGAATATCAGCGTTACAGTATGATGCAAATAATTTACTACGATGAAAAAGATAATGTACTTAAAAGTTTTGATTACAGCAGAAAGACAGATATTCCTACATACAAATATAATTTTCCAATTATGCGTGGTTCCACCGAAGAAGTCATCTTCCAAAAAATTGTTAAGCTAACCGGGGATGTTAAGAAGGAAAAAAATGAAATACAGTAGAAATTGGGAAAATTGTGTTGAAGTTCGTGACTCACAAATTCACGGTAAAGGTATTTTCGCAGCTTCTTTTATTCCCAAAGGTGAATTAATATTAGTGATTGAAGGCGAAGTTATTGACGGTAACGAATGCGAACGCCGTGAGGAAGAAGAGGACAATGTTTATATTTTTTGGAATGGCGATGAATGCTACATCGATACAAATAAATTCGGTAAGATTAGATACATAAATCATGATTGCGACCCTAACTGTGAAGTTCTGGATAGAGATGAAGGATCATTAAACTTAGTTTCGGCTAGAGATATTTATCCGGAAGAAGAAATTACAATTGATTATGGGTATGATGAAATTTACGAAGATTGTACTTGCAGAACATGCTTGTTAGATTCACAAAATAATAGCAAAGCATCATAGTTCATTTTTCAACATTTCCCTACCGCCTATATTATTCATTTGTCTCATTATATCTTCACGCCGATTTATCATATAATGTGAAGGTCTAGCCGGATTCCTCACCAACGGTTTAGGTAGGACCGTCGCTAATAATGCCGCTTCAGCTTGATTTATTTTCTCCGAAGATTTTCTGAAATACAACTGTGAAGCGGCTTCGACACCATAAACATCTTTACCAAGTTCACATACGTTTATATATACTTCTAGAATTCTTTTCTTACTCCAAAGCAATTCAATTAAAAGTGTAAAGTATGCTTCAAATCCTTTACGAATGTATGATTGATCTTCCCAAAGAAAAAGATTCTTGGCAGTCTGCTGAGAAATTGTGCTCGCACCTCTGAACCTTCTGCCTCTTTCGATATCATCCATTGCTTTTTGTATTTGTTTGAAATCGAAGCCGCTATGATCAAAAAAAGCTTGATCTTCTGAAGCAATAACAGCAAGAGGAAAATATAAGGAAGCCTTATCTAAACTTTTCCACTCATATTCATAATCATTCACCGAAACAAATAGATTGTGTGTGGATTTAGCTTGAATGAAAGCTGTAGTCGGCGGACTAAAAAATTTTAGGAATAGAATAGTAATTAATGAAATAATAAGAAACGTGAAAAAGATTCCGACTAAAAGTAGCGCCACCTTTTTAATAATTGATTTCATTTAACTTAGCTTATTCTTGGTTTCGAGCAGGTTTATTTTATTATTAATTTTTTCTGCAATTTCCGGGAATCTAAAAACGATTGAATCGAAAGCATTCTTATTCAGTGAATACAGATCGCAATATTCTATAGCTTGTACTGTAGCAATTCTAGGTTGATTTTTAATTAGTGCTATCTCGCCAAAGTAATCGCCATCTTTTAATTCGGATAAGATTTTTCCATCTTTATCTAGCACTTTTAAACTTCCATGCAGTACAAAAAACATTTCTTTACCAATTTCACCAAAGTGAAATAAGATATCATTTGGTGTTAAGACTACTGGTTGAAGATTTACAGCTATTGAATCTATAAATGCTTCCGGTGCATTTTCAAAGAGTGATACTTTTTCTAAAACTTCCTTTTTCAAAAATCTAGATACTTCTTTTTCTAAACTAGGCGGCAAACTATGCAAAAATTCTGATTCATCATAACTCATTTTATGTGTGTAAACATATTCAAAGTAATCTCTTATTCTTTTTTGAAGATCGGATGAGATTTTTCTTGTCCGAGACAATGAAGCGAGGTTATCTAAATTTTCTAAATACTTTATTTTAAGTGGGTCGCGATTGGACAGAATTGTAACTACTTTACCGATTATAAATCCATAAAAACCAACACCCATTATTTCCACCAGGATAGTAAAAATCATTTGTGAATTACCAACAGGAATGATATCACCAAAACCTACAGTTGTCAGAGTGGTCACGATCCAGTACAGTGATGTAATATAATTTTCGGAATTGCTTAATGCCGGATCAATATGATGAAGTAAAAGCCAAATTGAGCTAAGAATATGAGCAGCGGTTGCCATCCAATATAATACCAATATTATGGCAATGAAATCTGAATATCGTACATGTATTTGCTTCATCTCATTGAAATAAAAAGCGACTTTGAAAAGCTTGAATAAAAAGAACAGACTAAAGTCTATATTAGAAAAAACAAAAAGAATTGGCAGTAGTGATAAAAGATCAAATATCAGAAAGAATCTTAAATAGTTATGTCTACGATGTAGGAAATGTGTATGAAACTTCGAATAATGTTTTAACGAGTAAACAAAGTCAATTAGAAAAAAAAGCAAAAAAATGAATGTAAGAATCTTTACCGAGCCATCTTCATAGATTTCAAAATTAAATTGAATTGGCAGCAGAATGAGTAATAATGTTGTTCCGGCTATTATGAATAACCGCCATGCGTACGAAACAGCTCTAAGTTTCATAACAATCAAGATATTTTATAAATAACCACCAGTTGGTTTTGGAAGTGCTTTATACTCAGGTGATTCAATAATTATCTTCATAATAAAATATGAGAGTTTTTTAATTTTCGTCTCGTTGTCAGACTTGCCTATTGGTGAAAACCATTTTACGGTATGATCCCAATCTTCATATTTAATTCTTAACATCTGCTCACCCGGTGATGGTTCTTGCTCAAAATCCACCGTGGATTCAATCGATTCAGGCAAATCAAAAAATCCGATCTCATTAGCTACTGCTAAAATTTGATGTTTTTGTTCAATTGAAAAAGCAAAACTTGTATCGGCAACTCCGTCTTGCACCAAATCTTTCTTCAAGTAATTTTCAAAAGTGTTTACTTCGTCTTTATATTCAAATTTCATATGCACCATTAAGTCAATATCCTCCTGGCCGCAGTTACATGAGCAATTTATTAAAACAAAACTTAAAACCAGAATTGTGATTATTGTAAAATATTTCATGATTATCCCATTTCTTTTTATTAATCAATAGAATATATAAAAGAAGTTGTATTTATTCATATTTCCAAATAGATTTTTTATAGATTGATTAAAACAATTGCATCATACAATAAAATCATTCCGAATAGAATTAATAGCAAACCCATAAACTTGATTATAAAAATATATTTAGTGCTACCGAAGAATACTTTGAATCTTGTACCAATAAATACAATTATAACTTTAACACCGACTAAGAAGAAGTAAAAAGTAAATAGAAATGTTATGCTGTTAATTAAGGAATAATTAAAGGAAGTAATTAAAATCGGTCCTCCGATTGTAATCCAAAAAATATACGGATTCGGATTTGTATAATTTGTAATCACTCCTTTTTTGAATGAAGAATTATTCGTTTTGAATTCACTCATTACAACATGTTTTATTTTTATATTCTCGTAACCAAGATAAAATAGATATAGTGCCCCGATAACTGAAATAACAATTAACAATAAATTTATGTTTTGTAATTTAGAAACTATAAAAATAGATCCGACGATTATAGGTAAATCTGTAATTAACGGAACGAAAGCTACAAACAAACCGGCTCGCGTTCCGGACTTAAGAGTTTCAGAAATCGTTAATGCCATAAGCGGTCCCGGCGAAATACCGGCTGAAAATCCAAGAGTAATTCCTGCTATCAGCATTGGGAAAAAATCATAACTCATTTATAATCCTTAGTATCGGATATATCTTATACTTTTCATCAAAGTATGGTGATCTTTCATAAAAGAAATTCAACCTTGCATAAGCACTCTTTCTGAATTCTTCTTCGTTTTCCAATTTCATCAAGAATTCATTTCTTAATTCTTCATTTGTTTCGAACATGTTTTTTGCAATTGGTTCCATTGAATAGAATTCGAAATATTCTTTTCGTTCAAATATTTGGTTGAAAAATCCCCAGCTTAAAAATGAATCCGAACTTTTGGGTTCCATTAAAAATACGATGAGCGGGACTAATCTTTGATTTGTCGATATAAAATAATCCCCCACTTTTGCTTTAATAGTATCAATTGATGATTCGTATTTAGTTTTGACTGTTTGCCTTCCTTCGTATGAATTTTTTGAGAACTCTACTTCGGTAAAATTATATCTTTCAATAACGTATTCTTTTGCATTCTCGATTTCCTCGATCACAACTCCATGTAATTTCAAAATATCAACGATTTGAGTCCATTCTTTGGGAATGATATATCCATCGGGAACAGATACCGAATCCGTGACTTTCTTTTCATTGAAATATTGAATCGGGAGTTCAAACTTTTTATCGGAATAAGTTGTTAACTCGGTTCCGGTTATATCACTATTGTATTTTTTTAATTCATATCCTTTGAAGAGAAA
>QZJX01000060.1 GCA_003599395.1 Ignavibacteriales bacterium
TATAATACTATCCATTTTTGCCTCATTTTTAATAAAGTTAGTTGCGAAACGTAATTATGACGTCAAAGCGGATAAGAAGTTTCTTTAAAATCGCATGGATGAAAAATCCCTTGCAATTTGTTTTCGTTTACTCGAAATAAGATATACGAGTATATCAATGAACAATCAAAACAATTCAATCCTAAGTGGAAGATTAGAATTTTGTTTGTGAAATAAGGATATTATAATTAGTAATTTTTTTACGAAATCATTTTCAAGGTGCAATCTTGATTAAAGTAAAAAGAGTGTACGAAGAACCATCAAAGGAAGATGGTTTTAGAATTTTGGTCGATCGGCTTTGGCCGAGAGGATTAACTAAAGAGAAAGCAAAAGTTGATCTTTGGCTTAAAGAAATTTCACCAAGCAACGAATTACGAAAATGGTATCACGATAATTTTGATGAGTGGAACGAGTTTAAAAAGAAATACAAAAATGAGTTGAAAGATAAAACGGAAACAGTTGCCGAATTAAAACAATTGATTAAGAAAAATAAGATTGTAACGTTTGTTTATTCATCGAAGGAAGAAGAAAAAAATAATGCGGTTGCGTTGAAAGAGTTTGTTTCTTAAATGTTTTTATTCAACTCTTCTGTTTTATTCGTGCATTAATGGCTTGCGTTTTTGACTTTGAATTGTATGAATAACAGCAGAGTCCCGCGAAGTAGCTTTCCTTTTTTAGCCACAAATTAACGAATTAGGTGCTAAAGATTTTTTACTTCAAGCGCACATACGTTTTGATTAATTCTTCTTCTTCTTTCTCGGTGAAAGTTTCGAATCCTTTGTCTTCCATAATTTTAAGTAGCGGCGCCGGGATAAATGGAGTGATTAATAAGTAATTTTCATTTTCTTTTAATTCAAGTATATCTTTCGTGACTTTTGCCGCTGGATGATTTCCGTTTTCCAAATCTTCCCGTGCATCGTATTTTTTTATAATAGGATTTTCTTCAACCCAAACCGGTTTTGGTTTTATTTTTTCAAAAATATCTTCTTCGGCTTCAATATCATCTAATCCCGTAGCATTACGAAGCTCGTTTATTAACAAAGATAATGAAACACCGCCGACAACAGAGGCTTGTTTCAAAGTTGTTACTTTTGCAACGGTTCTTCTTAATACAGGATTTTTTAATTTCTTAAAAACCGGTGCGATCTCAATAAGTTTATCTTCAAGCTGCGGATAATTTTTAAGTAAATCACCAACTAAAGTTTTCGGCGTTATATCTAATTTAATATCTTCTTTAATTGTCATACTGCAAAATTCTCCTTTCACCTTCTAATTCTCTAAACTCGGCTATGTCTTGTGTTAGTTCGAGTGTTCCTAAATATTTTCCTTCTTTGTCTCTCACCGCATAGTAAGAAATGTGAACATACTTACCGTGAAAATCTATCCAGAACTTTGCTGCATCTTGTTTGCCGGATTTAAAATCATCTAAAATTTGATTAACAATATGAACGCTTGACGGAGGATGGCAATATTGAACTTCCCTTCCGAGTATTGCTTTACTTCTTTGGAATATTCTGTCTGTTCCGTGTGAGAAGTAACGAACTTTATCTTCTTTATCAACAAATGTTATATCAAGTGGAATAGAATTAAAAATTCCTTCCAATTCTTCAGGCGATAAACTTCCCGTTGAGAGTTTGAATTTTGTTTCTTCTTTCCCCAATGGATCCAACTTTGTATCAAACTCGGGCTGCCATCTTTTATCGGGATAAAAAATACAGAAACCAATTTCATCACTCTGTTGATCAATTTCATACCACTCGATATCTGTGAATGTGTCGATACACATAGGAAACAAAATATTATCTTCTTTGTAAATCATTTCTTCGATCGATTTAAGTGTCGGTTCAAACATAAATTCAATGAATCCGTTCAAGGTTTCTAAATCAATATTTTCTTTTTCCTCGAACACAGAAAAGGCAGATTTTAACAAACCTCTCGTTTCATCATGCTTCCCCCACATAACCATCGGTGGTCCCGTGATGTTGTGTTTTTCCAAAAAAGGAAATACTAAGTTTTCTTTTCTTACATAATGCTTTTCAATATCCATCAGCAAATTAAATTGTTTGTTGATTTCGTTAAGTGTCTCCGCCGGTGATCCGTTATAATCTTCAGTTGGATAAAGTTTACGAATGCTTTCGATTACTTTTTCTATTTCACGATTTTCATTTATGAAAACATCAACCGGATGCCCTTCCGGAATTTCTTTTGAAAACTTACTCATTAAATTTCCTTTAAGAGCATCAGAATGAAGATCACAGAATTTTAAGACTTCTTCTCTATCCAATCCTTCTTTAATTAGTTCTTCTTCTGCTTGCACCACTTCACCGTAAGGGACTTCACCCATAATTTTTTTGAGTTCTTTTTGTGTCTCTTCTACGGTTTCACCAGCGTGAAGTTTTAGAATAAGGGTCTTTAAATTTTTTACTCTTTGTTCGCTGTTGTTTATAAATTCACTCATGTTGTTACCTTATATTTTAATAGGGCTGAAGCCCAGTATAATTATGAATCAAATTATCGGCAATGAAAAATGATTTATGTATAAATTGCCGTCCGCTTTAGCGGACGGACTAAAAAAGTAAATATGATTGGGGCTTTAGCCCCATTCGATTATTTTAATTTATTTGTGTTTCTTTTAAAACTTTTCCATCTATACCGATTACTTTTACATCGACTACAATGTCACTTCCGGTCATTTCAATCGCTTGCTGAACCATTTGAACTAAACCGCCGCAACATGGGACTTGCATAACTAAAACTGTGATAGCTTTTAGTCTGCTTTGTTCGATCATAGTTATCAACTTATCAAAATAAACTTGTTTGTTGGTGTCTAGTTTTGGACATGCAATTGCGAGACTTTTCCCTTTGAGAAAATCTTTATGAAAATCGGGATAGGAAAATCCGCAGCAATCAGCTGCAAGCAATAAATGTGCATCTCTGTAATATTGCGCTTGAGGCGAAACGAGATGTAATTGAATTGGCCAATGCGTTAAATGTGATTGTCTTGATCCGGATTCATTTTCAGAATAATCATCTGCTTCGAATGACATTTCTTTTGAGCCGGGACAACTTGTATGTTCAACCTTTTCCTTTCGTAACTCGGGGATCGGAATATTATATTTATTCAAGTATTCAATTGCCTCGGTTACAAAGTCCAATTCATTATGATCAATCAAATGTTCAAGATGCGCTTTGATTACATTTGGTCCGCCTTTTACAATATAATCCATAACTTTAGATTCATTATACGGCTCGGCTTCACGCTTTTCAATTGTCAAAGCACCTTGCGGACAATGACCGATGCACGCACCTAGACCGTCGCAAAAAAGATCGCTAATAAGTCTGACTTTACCGTCAATTACTTGAAGAGCGCCTTCATGACAAGAGGGAACACAATCACCGCACCCGTCGCAAAGTTCTTCATCAATTTTTATGATTTCTCTTAACATATTATCCCATTTATAAAAAGAAAAAATATTCTGATTATAAAATAAAGAACATGCGTGTCCCTTGCAAGGAGAATCGAAAACAATACAATTTGTCCTTGGAAAGCAGATCAAAATAAACGATTTTAATTGACAAATAAATGAAATTCTGCTAATTTTTAATCGGAAATATAATTCTGATTAAATGAAAGAAGTAAAATGAAGGAAAAAAAGAAGTTCATAAGAAATACAGAAAAATCGATACAGAAACATAGATTTTGGGTTCAATCAGCAGTAGTGCTGATTTGCATTTGGATTGGCATTGAGTTTCATCTTTTTGTTGAGTCATTAGAAGGCGGAAACCCGTCAGATGTCGGATATCGCCCACCAGGAGTTGAAGGATTTTTACCTATCAGTGCATTAATGAGTTTATATTATTTCTTTTTAACGGGCGAAATTCATCAAGCACATCCGGCGGGATTCGTAATTCTTGTTGGCATAGTTTCTGTCTCATTTATCTTCGGTAAGGCTTTTTGCAGTTGGATGTGCCCGATCGGTTTCTTGTCTGAATTGATTGGTGATTTTGGAGACAAAGTTGCCAAGAAATTATTTAAGAAAAGAATTAAAATGCCGAAGATTTTGGATTATCCGCTTCGAAGTATAAAATACCTTCTGCTTGCGTTCTTTGTTTATTCAATATTTTTTGCCATGACCGCCGCCTCGTTGAAATACTTTCTCGATAGCCCGTATAATATGGTTGCCGATGTTAAGATGTATGGATTTTTTGCAGATATTTCTCGATTTGCATTAATTGTTATTGCGGTGTTATTTGGATTGTCGATCATCTTTAGAAATTTCTGGTGCAGATACCTTTGTCCGTACGGAGCCTTGCTTGGTGTTTTTAGTTTGCTAAGCCCAAACAAAATCAAACGTGATCCAATTTCATGCATTGATTGCGGATTGTGCAACAAAGCTTGTCCGTCATTTATTAAAGTCGATAGTGTAAAAACAGTTTGGTCGGATGAATGTTCAACATGTATGAGTTGTGTTGATGCTTGTCCTGTTGAGGATACTCTACAATTAAGACCTCAATTTGGAAAAAATAAAATCAATAAAAAATTTGTTGCAGTTGGAGTTGTGGGTCTTTATATTCTAATTATTGGTCTCGGAATGTTAACGGGCAACTGGCAAAATAATATTTCGAATGAACAATATATTCTACATCAAAAAAATATACAAAGCTTAGGACATCCAAGAAGTACAGCCGACATCGAAAGGTTAAACAAAATTACAGAAACAGGGGATAATAATGTCTCAAGAAAATCAGAAAAGAGGACTAATTAAGAAAATACTGAATTTCCTTACTCCACCGCCTCAATGGAGGTTCCCGGTAATAATTATGCTTGGAATTTTCTTTGGAATAGGTGTTCACATCTTTTATATCTCGAATGCCGTATCATATCTTTCAGATGACCCGCAAGCATGTATAAATTGCCACGTTATGACCCCTCAATTCGCAACTTGGGAAAGAAGCAGTCACGCTAAAGTTGCAACATGTAATGATTGTCACGTTCCGCAAGACCACATTGTAAGAACTTATTACTTTAAAGCGATGGACGGATTACGACACGCAACAATGTTTACATTCAGACTAGAACCACAAGTAATAAGAATTAAAAGTGCGGGAAGAGAAGCTGTTCAAGAAAATTGTATTAGATGTCATTCAAACCAAATTCACCCGATCGCATTAAGAGCAATCAATAATAGAAATGTAGAAGATCAACGACCCGGTTACTGCTGGGATTGTCATAGAGAAGTCCCTCACGGAAAAGTAAAAGGTTTATCAACAACACCGTATGCACAAACTCCTCAATATGAACCTATTACACCGGAATGGATGCAAAAGTTTTTTGCAAAAGAAAATTAATAATAACAAAAGAAGGGTTTATTGATGAAACCAATTCAAGACATCATTAAAGAAAAACCATGGGTTGGGTGGTTTTTATTTTTTGCTACCGTGGTAATTGTATTTTTAATCGGGTTATTCGCATCTTCTATTGTTGAAAGAAGAAGTGAAGCGTTAACATTGCAAACGGTAAAACCAATTGCCGAATGGGAACCTAGAAACGAAGTTTGGGGCGAAAATTATCCCCGAGAATACGAGACTTATTTGAAGACACTTGATACAAATTTTGTAAGTAAATACGGCGGTTCGGCATTCAGAGATTATTTAGAAGAATATCCCGAACTTGTAGTTATGTGGGCAGGTTACGGATTCTCGAAAGAATATAATCAAGGAAGAGGACACGCCCACGCAATTGAGGATATAAGAGAAATTTTAAGAACCGGTGGAAACGATGTTCGTCCAATGCCTTCAACTTGCTGGACTTGTAAAAGTACAGATGTTCCAAGATTAATGGCGGAAGAAGGTGTTGAAGAATTTTACAAAGGAAATTGGTTTGATAAAGGTCATCAAGTTGTAAATCCAATCGGATGTCAGGATTGTCACGATCCTAACACAATGAATTTAAGAATAACCCGTCCCGCATTAATTGAAGCATTCGAAAGACAGGGTAAAAAGATTTCGGATTTTTCACATAACGAAATGCGTTCACTTGTTTGTGCACAATGCCACGTTGAATATTATTTCAAAGGTGAAGGAAATTATTTAACCTTCCCGTGGGATAAAGGATTTACCGCTGACGATATGGAAGAATACTATGATGAAATTAATTTTGTTGATTGGACGCACTCGTTAAGTAAGACTCCAATGTTAAAAGCACAGCATCCGGATTTCGAACTTTATATGACAGGAACTCATGCAGAACAAGGAGTTTCATGCGTTGATTGTCATATGCCTTACAGAACAGAAGGCGGAGTTAAGTTTACCGATCATCATATTCAATCACCATTAAACAATGTTGAAAATTCATGTTTTGTTTGTCACAGAGACGAGACTGACGAAATGATTCAAAAAGTTTACAGCAGACAAGATAGAATTATGGAACTAAGAGGTTTGCTTGAAGAATCATTAGCAGCCGCACATATTGAAGCTAAAACGGCTTGGGATAACGGAGCACAGCAAAATGAAATGGAAGTTGCATTAAAACTTATCCGTCATGCTCAATGGAGATGGGATTGGGTTGCTGCAGCTAATGGTGCCGGTTTCCATTCACCCGATGAATCTTTAAGAGTTCTCGGTACAGGTATTCAAAAAGCAGAACAAGCACGCAAAGAATTAGCTTTGGTACTTGTTAAACACGGAGTAAGTTACCCAATTGCAATGCCTGATATTTCGACTAAAGAAAAAGCACAAAAGTACATAGGGCTTGATATGGAAATGTTGAAGAAAGACAAAGAAAACTTCTTGAATACAACAGCAAAAGATTGGGATAAAAAAGCTAAAGAAAGACAAGGTACGTTAAAGAAATATTAGTTGATTTATTATTACCCCGGGATCTATCCGATTCCGGGGAAGATTTTCCTCTCCAACAAACTCACAATAGACGTAAACCCGTAAACTGACGATTTTTAATCATGTGAAATCTCCAGTAAGTGTACTTCATTAGTTAATAACTCCATTTAATAACTATTTTCAAAGAAAACTCTCGTGGCATAAATATTGGGATATTCACATCTCTTAGTAATGGTTATTCAAAATATCCCGGAGGATTTTAAGTTGGATAATGAAGATAAGAAAAAATCTAGAAGAGATTTTCTAACTAAATCTCTTTTTGGCGGGGGCTTAATTGCAAGCTTCGGTGTTTTACTGGTTCACGGATTTAGATTTGTTTTTCCTGAACAGAAAGACAAAAAGCGGCGCAAACTTTTAGTAGGAAAACTTGATGATTTAAAAATTGGCGAAGCAAAAGAAGTTAGTTATGGTACTCAAGATTTATTTCTTGTAAGAACCAACGATGGTTTCAAAGTATTTTCCGCTACATGTACACATCTCGGATGCAAAATTAAATGGGAAGGACATCGTGATAGATTTTATTGCGCATGTCATCAAGGAATTTTTAGTCCTTCCGGCGAAGTAGTAAGCGGACCCCCACCCAGAGCATTAGATGAATTTGAAGTAGAAGTAGATGGTAATCTAGTTTATATGTGGATGGAAGAAACTAGTAGAGGATTATCATGAAGAAAAATTTCAAAAGCTGGCTTTTAGAACGAATACCTATTGATACCGAAAAGACTTCTGAAGTAGTTAAAGAAATTTTTAGTGAACCCATTCCAAGCCACATGAAATATTGGTACTATGCACTTGGCGCCACTCCTTTGATTCTTTTTTTTATACAGGTAGTAACCGGAATTCTTCTAACGTTTTATTATATACCTTCTCCTGAAATGGCTTATGAAAGCGTTCGATACATTACAGAAGAAGTTAGAATGGGATTTTATGTTAGAGGATTGCATAGATGGGGTTCTAACTTAATGGTAATAGCCATCTTTCTTCATATGGTCAGAGTCTTTTTCACACGCGGTTATCGTAATCCAAGGGAGATTAATTGGGTAATCGGTGTGTTAATTTTTTTAGCGACCCTTACACTTTGCTTTACCGGTTACTCGCTTGTCTATAATCAGCTTTCTTATTGGGCTGCTACAGTTGGCACTAATATGATTAAGGAAATCCCGTTTATCGGAGTTCCTATTCTTGAGTTAATAAGAGGCGGATCTGACGTAACTGCCAATACACTTACACGTTTCTTTAATCTTCATGTTGTATTTGCACCGATCATTCTATTCATATTACTTATGGTACATATTGTTATGGTTCGTCTTCATGGTGTATCCAAACTTGAAGGCAGAGAAGAAGATGAAAAAACTTATCCATTCTATCCGGAACATTTTTATCATACACTGATAGTGGGTCTATTTATTTTGGTAGTAATAAGTTCCCTTGCCGTAATACTACCTCCAGGGTTTGGTGAACCTGCAAATCCCGCAGTAACTCCAAACCATATTAAGCCCGAATGGTATTTCTACGGTGTTTATTCGCTGCTGAAATTTTTACCTGTCAAATTTGGCATTTATCTAATTGCAGTGTTCATAATTGTCGGAACATTCTGGCCGTTTATAGATGAGTTCCTAAGAAAGAAATTACCAAATGTAAATCTGCATTACTTCTTCGGAAGCTTATTTGCTGTGCTGTTTATATTCTTCACGCTATATGAAATGTTAGTTTATTAATTATAAAAGTAATTAACGGAGAGTTCTTCCATGGCTGAAAAAGATTCATTGCAAACACAGAAAATGATAGTGGGGATTTTTAGTATTCTCCTCGTAGTAATTCTTATTATAGTCGCCGGTGTTGAAATGAAACATTCGGTAAGTGCTGAGCCAATTATTGAGGTAAGTGGTGTTAACAAAAGATGCGTTGATTGTCATACCAGCAAAGGTGTAGCGGTTAAAGCTATTGAGCATTGGAAAAAAAGTGTTCATGCCGAACAGAATATAAGCTGCGTTGATTGTCATACCGCTGAAGAAAATGATTTTGATGCATTCTTCTGTCCTGAAAGTGATCTTCTTGTAGCAAAACATCCAACGCCAAAAGATTGTGCCGAATGTCATGAAACAGAAGTTGCTGAGTTTACAAACAGTAAACATGCTCATCAATTTTGGTTAATTAGTAATGCAGACAGAGCAGTTTTCGAATTTCCTATGGCAACTAAACATGGTTGTGAACAATGTCATAATATAGGTAATATGTGGCCGGACGGCAGCGTTGGGGAATGCGATGCATGTCACACAAAACATACATTTAGTAAAGCAGTTGCCCGCCAGCCTGAAACATGTGGCGAATGCCATGTTGGTCCGGATCACCCGCACATAGAAATTTATCTTGAATCAAAACACGGAAATATTTTTAGAGCTACTGAGAAAAATTTAGATCTTTCATTTACATCAAATGATCATGATGAAATTCCTATTGATATCCCGGTTTGTACAACATGTCATATGGATTCGGATGGAAATCAACCGATGACACACAACGTTAGTGCTCGTTTAGCTTGGGAATCTCAAGCACCATGGAGTTACAGAACAGTATGGGATGATGAAAACTTAGGTGATTGGCAAATGAAACGAGGCAGAATGGAATCGGTATGCAAGAAATGTCACTCAGCGGATTTTGTCGAAGTCTATTTGCTTACAGCAGATTTAGTAAATCTACAATACAATGAAATGAGAAGAGAATTTGTTAAATGGAATAAAAAACTTACTGCCAACGGAATAGTTGATCGACTTGAATTGAACGATAAGTTTTATTCAGATCCTGTTCTTAATGGTTGGGACGAAGTTCCAGAAGACATGCTTTATAAAGCTTGGCATCATGAAGGCAGAAGATTTAGACATGGCGCAGAAATGATGGGGGCGGATTATACACAATGGCATGGCGTATGGGAAATGCAAGAAGCTTTGGTCGAAATGTTAACTTGGGCAGCAGAAAAAGGCGATCCGGAAGCAAAGAGATGGGTTGAATCAAACCATCCCGGTAAATTTATTCCGTTTGCGCTTTATGATATTCCCGGAAATGCCTGGGGTATAAATTCACACGCAAACGTTCCACCGTTTGTTTATAATAATTATCCCGACTACTGGGAACGCATCTATCAAAATGTTGAGACGGCTTATCAAGCCGGATTACTGTCAGATAAACAGTGGCAGCTTTGGCTAAAACGTTATAATGACAAAGAACATTATCAAGGTACAAAGTATAAAGAAGCAAATGATAGCTTGTATCAATTTTATCTTGATAGAAATAAAAAGGACACCGAAGCATTCACAAAGCAGGCAATTGAGTTAAAATTAAAGGGAGAACCGTTCTGGAAATACTAAGCTAGAACACGTCTTCCTGTTTGTGGGATAAGCAAGGCTCTCCGGTTCCTGCCGGGGAGTCTTATATTTTGAATGGCTTAATAAAAAATAAAATTCGTTTATTAACAAATTGAGTTTTCTGACATGAACAGAAATCAACAATTTATCTTTATAATCATCTTTGCAATACTTTGGGGTGTAAGTGAAATTTTTATTGGCGACTTTATATCTGCGTACTCTTTACCGGTAAGGGGAATAGTATTAACCTCTTTTTCTGTACTTTTTATTGTGGTAACAAGAGGAGAAGCTGATTTTGTCGGCTCATTACTTTTTCTCGTATTCATCGCCGCTATCTTAAAAGCTGCTTATTTTGGAACTATACTTCATTCAGCATTAATAGCGGTTGCCGTGCAGGGTATATTGTCCGAAATTATTTTCTCCTCTCTTAAGGGTTTTAAAAAAGCATCACTTACAACAGGCGTTGTTCTCTTACTTTATACTTTTCTGCACGGCATAGTGGCTCATGGATATATCTGGGGTACACATATTTTCGTCACTTATAAAAATTTGCTGCGTGGTGTGTTTTTGCTGGATCCAGTATCTCAACTACCTCTTGAAGTTATTCTATTAATCTTTGGAATTCTTAATCTTTTTATTGGACTACTTATTGGGAGGCTCGGTTTTTACATTTCAGGAAAATTGAAAAAATTGTTGAATTTATACTTTTAAGAGAGCTTATAGAACAGGAATTGGTTTAAGATTATTTGAATCTGTAGTCCATCTTACAAATCAGAATTTATTATCTTATTTATAAACTTTCGTATATTGCACTTGGAATAAATTTTGCTTTTATTGTAAATTATAATAAGACCTTGCAGTATAAATAAGGAGTTTGTATGCCCGATTCAAAATTTCTTGATAAGAGAAACCTTGTCGATATTCTTGATAGTTTAGAAGTTGGTGTTGTATATGTTGATCATGAAAACAGATTTGCTTTTGTAAACAGCGCAGGTGAAGAAATAAGAGGAATATGCAGTGAGGAAAGACTTGGGACTTCGATTTTGCAGTGTCATTCCGAAAGAATACATGGGAAAGTACTAGATGATCTAAAAGCGTTTCACTCAGGTGAGTATGCCACAAGACATAAGATGATTAAATCTAAGGGAAGATACTTTGATAATAATTACAGTGTGGTGAAAGATGATGAAGGAAATTTTAAGGGAGTTGTGCTAGTAAGCCAGGATGTAACAGAAAAAGTAGAACTTGAAAAAGAACTTAAGAAAGCAAACGAAGAGTTAGAGAAAAAAATTAAAGAGCGTACAATAGAAATCAAGACGGCTTACGAAAAATTAAAAATGGCACAACGTCAATTGATGCAATCAGAGAAGATGGCGGCAATCGGACAATTTGTTTCCGGCGTTGCACATGAAATCAATAATCCGCTTGATGGAATTCAGAATTGTATCAGAATGGTATTAGGTGATTTGGATAATAAGCAGCAGGCAGAAGAATATCTTCCACTCGCAATGGAAGGACTTTTTAAAATAGAAGTTCTTGTAAGAAGACTTCTCGATTATGCAAAACCACATTCTGATGAAAAAGTAAAAGTAAATATCCATGATGTAATAGACGATGCAATTGAGTTAACAAAATTTAAACTGAAGAAAAAAGGTGTGGCGATTCAAAAAAGATATAATCACGAACCACTTTTTATTTATGGTGAAACTCATTATCTGAGTCAAGTATTTGTAAACTTAATTCTTAACTCTTTTGACGCTATGGAGCAAGAAGGGTTCATAACTATAGAAACGTATTTGGAAAATAATAAAAATGTAAAAATTAATGTTAAAGATAACGGAGTTGGGGTTTCCGAAAAAGACCAAGCAAAAGTTTTTAATCCCTTCTTTACAACTAAACAAAAAAATAATGGAACTGGTTTGGGTCTTTATCTTGCCTATAACGTAATTAGTGAACATGCCGGTAAAATTGAGTTTAACAGTAAACTTGATGAAGGTTCGGAAATAACAATAATGCTGCCATTTTTTAATGAAGAAAATCTGATCGTAAAACAAGAAACAGAAAGTCTTGAATTGGAGAAGTGATGAACATTGTAGTTGTTGATGATGAAAAAACAAAACGAATAACGATGACTGATGCTCTGCGTAAAGCCGGGTATGATGTAGAATCCTTCGCATCATCAATCTTAGCGTTAAGTTATATTGAAAAAAATAACGTTGATGTTGTTGTGACTGATATACGAATGCCGGAATTGGATGGCTTTGAAGTATTAGATAAAGTAAAATCGATAAATAGAAATATAGCCGTGATTATGATTACCGCATTCGGAACAATTGAATCGGCTGTAGATGCGATGAAAAAAGGGGCTTATGATTATATAACAAAACCATTTTCTTCGGAACAATTGCTTTTGTTAATTCAGAAATATGAAAAAGTAAAATCCTTACTCGATGAAAACATATCTTTAAGAAAACGATTAGAAGAAAGATATTCATTTCACAACCTCGTTGGTAAATCAAAACCCATGATTGAATTGTTCGATCAAATTGAGATGATAAGTGCAAGTGAGATGTCGGTTTTAATAGAAGGTGAAAGCGGAACCGGAAAAGAAATTGTAGCAAATGCAATTCATTATAACAGTCCAAGAAAAGAGAAACCATTTGTAAAATTAAGCTGTGCCGCATTAAACGATTCGCTTTTAGAAAGTGAATTGTTTGGTCATGTTAAAGGTGCGTTTACTGGTGCTTACAAAGAAAAGCAAGGACGTTTTGAATTAGCAAACGGCGGCTCACTTTTTCTTGATGACGTTGATGATATTCCTATGAGTTCTCAAGTAAAATTATTGCGTGTTCTACAAGAAAGGGAATTTGAAAAAGTCGGCAGCGCTAAACCAATTAAAGTAGATGTTAGAGTAATATGTGCTACCAAAGTTGATCTTTGGGAACAAGTAAAAAAGAATCTTTTTAGAGAGGATTTGTATTACCGGCTTAGGGTAATACCAATGAGAATTCCATCATTAAGAGAAAGAAAAGAAGACATACCTTTGCTGGTTGATCACTTTGTCAAAAAATCAGGTAGAGGTGATCTAAGATTCACGCCTGAAGCAATTGAATTAATATCATGTTTCGATTGGCCTGGAAACATTCGCCAGCTTGAAAATGCAATTTATAGATTAACCGCTCTGACAAAGGAGAAGGTAATCACCAAATCAATAATTCCGGAAGATCTGATTTGCGGACAAAAAAGATCAAATGGGATTTCGTTTAATTTCAATGACTCCGTTGATCTTACCCAGATAGTAGATAACATCGAAATTGAAGCTATAAATTGGGCACTTGAAAAGGCTGAACGCAATCAGACAAAAGCTGCTGAATTTTTGAGACTCAAACGCACAACTCTTCGCGACAAAATGAAAAAATACGACATAGTATAGTTCTGACGAACTTTTGTCTGTTGACGTTTTTCCGCCCTCAATAATAAGCTAAAGGTATCGTAAAATCGATATAATACATTAAAAAATCGATAATTAGCTCGAATTTAGATGGCATTATAATTGTCTCTTCTGCTCACTTAAATAACCACATTATAAATAAGGAGAGTATAGATGAAAAGAGTACTTACACTAACTTTAGTTCTTTTCGCATTAACGATACTTAATTTATCAGCACAGGATGAAAAGAAAGTAGAATTCAAACTTAATGGCGTTTACACAGCTTGGGGTCAATTTCAAAATGATTTCAGATTAGGTGCTATCCCATACGAAGATCATTACATTGTACAAATGCTACGATTAAACTTAGCTGCAAACTACGGTCCTGATATCAAAGCAGTTACAAGATTAGATTTGGGACAAGGATGGTGGGGAGTTGATAATGAACCTCCAACCTATCGTGGTGCGAGTGGTCTTTTTGACAACAAAGATACACACTACATGCTTCATGTTGATCAAGCTTACTTATGGTTTAATTTAGATCCACTTAGCACTGCATTCTCAGTTGGTCGTTTTAACTGGTCGGCAGGTAACAAATTAGTACTTGATAACAATTATGACGGTATCACCGGTGACATTTCGATTGGTGAAAGCAAATTGAAACTTGGTTGGGCAAAAATTTATGAAGGCGTTAACGGTATCTCAGATGTAAAACCTGATGGCGCATTACCTTATGGTAACAACGATCCGAGAGATGCGAATCTTTTCTTAGCATCTTACACAACCAAATTCAACACAACCAATTTAGAAGTTTTCGGTATGTATTATAATGATGCCGGAACAGCAGATTCAACAACTTATACAATTGACGGCTTAAATTATAACAGACCTAGATTTACTCCTCAAGTTACTTCATTAGGAATTATTGGTGTTTCTGGTACATCCAAACTAGATAAACTTAGCTTAGTTTATGAAGCTAACTATTTATTCGGTAAAGATGATATCGCTAATACAACACACAAAGGATTCTTAAATACTTCAGATGGCAGTGCTGTTGATCCTCTTAAATATGATATCAATAACGGTGATCTATCCGGTTATAATTTCTACCTAAAAATGAACTATGCTGTATCTGATGCTGTGACGTTAGGTTTGGTTGGCGGTATGGGTTCCGGTGATGATGATCCTACCTCAGGAAAAGGTAACGTAAATAAACTTAGAACAGCAGGCTTCTTCTATTTATCGGAAGTTTGGGAAGATTCGATTATGCCAGACGAAGAAGGAATTACCCCTCAAGGTTTAGGCGCTCCAAACGTTAGAGCTTATAGAGAATTAGAAAACACAACAGCTATTCAAGTAAATGCATTATTTCAAATTACTGCTAAGTGGAATTTCTTTACCTCGTTTACATATCTAAAAGCTACTCAACCAATTTATGCATGGACAGCAGCTGGCCCGGATTTAACAAAGAGTGCTGATGACATAGGCATGGAAATCGATTTCAAAACAGATTATAAATTATTAGACAAACTTACATTGTCCTTTATGGGTGGTTATTTTATTCCTGGAACTGGTGCACAATACTTAATTAACGGTAACGATAAATTTGATAAGGCTGCATACGAATTGAAAACAACAATAACATTTGTATTCTAATAAAAAAGGAATGTAAAGATGAAAAAAGTCTATTTAGTAGTTCTCTTCATACTTGCTTTTGGGATTGTTTCACTTGGCTTTATGGACAATCAACAATCGGAAAAACATGCTGATGTTGATTGGACAATCGGATGCCAAGAATGTCACGCAGAAACAACTCCGGATGTTTTTGAAGATTGGCAAGCAAGTAGACATGGCACCGTAAATTTTGGATGTTACATTTGTCATGGTGACGGAGAAGAATCATTTTATCCAAAAGGTACAGATGCGCAATGTGGCGGTTGTCATGCCGGGCAACTTGATTCCTTTGACAATTCTAAATTCACAAGTTGTTTTGATTGTCATAATGGTCACACTTTAAAATTTCACAACGATTAACAGCCTTATTGGAGGAAACTAAATGAGTTTAAGTAGAAGAGATTTTTTAAGAGCATCTGCATTAACTGCCGCAGCTACAACACTCGGAGTTGGTTCTGTCTTCAATAGCAAAGTTTTTGCTGCAACCGGAATCGACAAAGATCAGTTTGTACAAGACAGCCAAGGTGTAATGTGGCATAAATCCGTGTGTAGATTATGCGGGGTTGGATGCGGTGTTATGCTCGGTGTCAAAGATGGTAAGCCTTTCGGTATAAGGGGAGACAAGGAAAATACGGTAAATAGTGGATTGCTTTGCGTGAAAGGATTTTATCTAAATAAAATGATTACAGCAAAGAATCGTTTGCTCTATCCGATGATTCGTAAAAATGGTAAACTGACACGTGCTACATGGGATGAAGCACTAGATTTAGTTGCTTCAAAGTTTACTGAAATTAAAGAAAAACATGGTCCGAATGCTCTGGCTTTTTATGGGTCGGGCCAAGCAGAAACCGAAGAAACTTATGTTGCGAACAAATTATTCAAAGGTCATATCGGTACAAACAACGTTGAAGGAAATCCACGCTTATGCATGGCAAGTGCTGTTGGTGGTTATACAACAACATTTGGTGCGGATGAGCCTGTTGGCACTTATGATGATATAGAAAAATGTGATATGTTTTTGTTAATAGGAAGTAATACAGCCGAAGCACATCCGGTATTATATGATAGATTAGTCGCTCGTAAAAAACAAAATCCAAACGTAAAAGTTGTCATTATCGATCCTAGAAAAACACCAACAAATAAAATTGCGGATTTGCATTTGCAAGTTATCCCTGGATATGATCTTGCAATAATGAATGCTATTGCAAAGTTACTTATCGATAACGGTTATACAGATGAACAGTTCATTAAAGACAGCGTAAACTTTAGTGACGGCACTAACCCGATTACTTTTGAAGATTACAAAAAATTCTTAGAAAAATACACTCCGGAATATGCAGCTAAACAATGCGGTGTTAAAGCAGAAGATATAGTAAAAGCAGCAAAATTATTCGGTGAAACTCCTCGTGTTATGACAATGTGGTGTATGGGTGTTAATCAAAGAGTTGCCGGTGTTTTCTTAAATAACCTTATTCATAACTTGCACTTGTTAACAGGTAAGATTGGCAAAGACGGATGTGATTCATTCTCGTTAACAGGTCAGCCAAATGCATGCGGTGGTGTTCGCGAAGGTGGTGGTTTATCACATTTATTACCGGGTCACAGAGTGGTTGCAAATGAAAAACACAGAAAAGAAATCGCTGAAATATGGAATGTTCCCACAGAAAACATTCAACCTGCTCCGGGTAAACATACCGTTGCAATGTTTGAAGGCTTAAGCACAGGAGATATAAAAGGTATTTATATACTCTGCACTAGCCCTGCACAATCTCTTCCAAACCTAAACAAGTATCTAAAAGGAATGGAAGATGCGTTTATGGTTGTTGCAGAATCATTCCATCCAACCGAAACTTCTCAAATGGCAGACGTAGTTCTACCAGCTGCTTTCTGGGGAGAAAAGGAGGGTGTTTATGGTTGTACAGAAAGAAGATCGCAGCATATGGCTAAAGCACTTCAGCCTGCAGGTGAATCAAGATGGGATGCATTTATTCTTGCAGATATTGCAATGAGAATGGGCTACGGTAAAAACTTCGAACACTTTACATCAGCCGAAGCAATTTGGAATGAATATCTGAAGACGACTAAAGGAACGGATATGGATTTAACAGGTGCAACTTATTCACGACTTAAAAAAGTCCGTGGATTAAGATGGCCGGTTCCTTCGGAAGATCATCCGGGTACTACACACAGATTTACAGAAGGTGATCCATACTTCCCGAAAGATAAAGCTGCAGGTAAGCGTATGTACTTCTATACCAAACCTGATGGTAGAGCAGTAATATTTGCGCGACCGGATAAAGGTCCAGAAGAACAGACCTCTCCTGAGTATCCGATCGCATTAACGACTGGACGTATTCTTGAACAATGGCATACAATGTCGATGACAGGCCAAGTTCCTGAGTTAGTGAGGGCAGCGCCCCGACCTTATGTGGAAATTAATCATGAGGATGCTAAAGAACTTGGTATCGCTACAAGAGATAAGGTAAGAATGGTTACAAAACGCGGCTCACTGATTGTTGAAGCAAAAGTTATTGACAGACCGCGCAAAGGAACAATTTTTGTCCCTTGGCATTGGCCTGAAAGCTTAACAAACATTTTAACAATCGATGCGGTAGATCCTGGTTCAAAAGAACCTGAGTATAAAGTTGCTGCTTGTAAACTCGAAAAAGTATAGTTAACCCTTGTGCTGGGATTGTTACAAGCAATCCCGGCACGTTATTGTAAGGAGTATTAGTGATGATTATAGCAAGCATGATCGTAAAAGTTGATGAAGAAAAAATAAATGATGTTGTTTTAGAATTACAAAAAATTCCAAACGTTACAACACACGGTATTTATAAAAAAGAAAATATTATCGTTCTTGTTGAAGCCGAATCAAATGATCAGTTAAGAGATTTGGGAAGATTCATTAACTCTACATTTGATGGAGTAATTGGTACATACCCAACTTTCGTTTCTGCGGATGAAGAGTTTGAAGTAGCAAGATCGAACTAATATAGATTTTCAAAATGCTGAACTTTATTCTGAACTATATTGAAAAAGCTGTTAGTGATGTATCGCCTTTGCGCCCGCCGGGAGCTGTTCCGGAAAAAGAATTCATAAATAAATGCATCAAGTGCAATAAGTGCCTGCAAGTTTGTCCTTATGATAGCATTATTACAGCTGGGATTGAATTTGGAAAAAGTTTCGGCACCCCGATTATAAATGCAAGAGATATACCATGCTATGTGTGTATGTTGTGTCCGCCGGTATGCCCAACAGGTGCATTAGATAATAATCTCATTGAAAAAGAAAAAGTTAGAATGGGAATGGCGGAAATTAATGAAAACACATGTATGCCATATGTTGGAATTATTTGTAGAGCATGTTTTGAGAATTGCCCGATTTTTCGAAAAGCAATTATACTTGAAGAAGAAATGTATCCTAAAGTAGTTGAAGAACATTGTATTGGTTGCGGTATTTGTGAGCAAGTTTGCCCAGTTGAGGGTTCGGCAATTATTGTGAAGAGCTATCATAATGTTTAGTTCAGAAAAGTTTTACAGAAATCTTAATAAATATAGAAAAGCGGTTCAGATATTTTCACTTCTGTTTCTGATTGCAATACCGATATTCATTTTACTTGATATTAGGTACATTATCGGTAATATGTATTCGATAAGTTTTTGGGATTTGGATATTGTTGATCCCGCTATGATGGTTCAAACTATTGTACTTTCAAAAGAGTTTTATTTACCGTTATTAATTGCCGCTTTAATTCCAATTGGTCTCGCTTTAGTATTTGGAAGGGTATTTTGCAGTTGGATGTGTCCATACAACGCTCTACTTGAATTACTAGAACTACGTTGGTTAAAGAAAATTCAAAGAAAAATTTTTAATAGAAAAAAGAAGAGTAATGCTAATCCGAAGCAATATGTTTACTGGATTATTTATGTAGTACTGATTCTAATTGCTCTAGTAATTGGAATTCCGCTATTAACTTGGATTTCCATGCCTGGTATAATCTCTTCTGAAATATTCTCGGCAATTATTGGTCTAGGGATTGGTGTAAGTTCAATTGTTTTCATAATTGTTTTTCTAACAGAAGTAATAATCGGTAAAAGATATTGGTGCAAATATATTTGTCCGGTTGGAGCAACTTTAGCTCTATTCAAAACAAAATACACCTTGCATATAAACCATGATGCAGATATCTGTGATTGTGCTGCAAGTGCGGAGCCTTGCGGAAATGATTGTCCGCTTGCATTAAACCCGAAAGAGAAAAACCTTTATCCGTATTGTTACAACTGCGGTAGATGTATTAAAGTTTGTGAAGTAACCGGCAATAAAGCATTGTCGTTTTCATTTGTTAAGAAAAAATAAATATAAGAGGTATAAATGTTCGGATCATTTGGCGCAACCGAAATATTGATAATTGTATTTGCTTTACTTTTACTTTTTGGCGGGAAAAAATTACCTGAACTTGCAAAAGGAATAGGCAAGGGGATTAAGGAATTAAAAACTTCAATGAAAGAGGTACATGACGATATCAATATTGAAAAGGAATTGAAAAGTTAAAAAATGCTCGTCATTCCCAAATGTTTTGGTAGGAATTTAGAAGTTAATAATTAGAATAATTTTTAAAGGAATAGATCATTAATAAATAATTAGTAGAAAATAAATTTTATCTCCGAGCTGAAGATCTAAGGGAAGTAGTCCTAAGATCGTAAGCCGTAAGGGTGTAATGAGAAATCATCACACCTCCCGAGTCCCGATATAATAGGGATGAATTGGAAAGGAGAAAGAGGAAATATTAGTTGGTCAATTTGATCAGTAATCTATTTAAACCTCATCTCCGGATGAGGTTTTTTGTTTTAAACTGATAAAAATATAATAGAACGCAGATAGTTATGATGGTTATGACTTGTTAGGATTAAAATCAGTAGAGATCATAAAAATCATAATGATCAGCGTTCCATTGAATGATGAATGGATGAAGATGCCAAGAATACTTAAAATAGAAAAACTGTCCGAAAGTAATTTGATTAATACTGCCGTATTTGCAGCGGTGTGGGGATTAGCGGAAATATCGATCGGTACTTTTCTTCATGCCTCAAAAATACCATTCCGCGGTGCAATAATGTCATTTATTGCAATTTTAATACTAGTCTCAGCAAGATCGGTTCTAAATTATAAAGGTTCGCTTATTCTACTTGGAATTGTAACAGCAACATTCAGGCTTTTCCTCGGTGTAGGTTTTAACATTACTCCATTTGTAGCAATATTAATAGAATCTCTTATGGCAGAAATTATTTTAAACAGATTTGGATTTAACAGAGTTACTTGCATTATAACAGGTGCTGCTATAATGGTTTATACTTTGCTCCACGGACTTATAATGCAAGCAGTATTTCTCGGAATGGATATATATAAAGTTTACTATGAACTTGTTTTGAGTTTTACAAACAAAATCGGGCTT
>QZJX01000095.1 GCA_003599395.1 Ignavibacteriales bacterium
AAGTTTACAAAATCGGTTCCATTAGTCCAGCCGGATAAATCTGTTAAATTTCTTGGAGGAGGATTCAAAGCCACACCGGCTGCTCCATCACCCAAACCGTTATTACCATGACAACTTGCGCAACTCTGTTGATACAGTTCTTTCCCTTTTGCAATAAAATCACTCGAAGGATTTTTAATTACTTCAAGATCAACTGCCGGCATAATAGCACCTTTTTTAGCGGATATTGTTCTTTTAACTTCAACTTCAACCGGTGCATTTACTTGTGCTGTGTTCTCAGAAATCGCATTTAAATTTTTGACATAAAATATTCCCAGCATTAGCATGAGAATAAAGAAGTAAGGGAAAACCCATCCGAATAATCTCTTAGGATTTTTCAACAACGCTTTAAAATCAATTTCAGGTTCGTATTTTTTATTTTGATTCATAACTATATTCCGTTAGAGTCTAAAATCTAATCCTCGTTTAAGTTTAGGATCACCGATAGGAATTATATTTTCTTTTTTAGCTTTCAATCCAAACACAATAACCATAATACCAAAGGCTAAGAAAGGAAATCCAAGTTCCATCCAACCGAATGGGACGGAATCTTTACTGTAAGTCGGCATAATCAACCAGTATAAGTCAATCATATGAGCTACCAGAATCCAAATAGCCATAAATTTCAATCTCTTTGGGTTTGTTTTAGAAGGTTGGGAAACTAAACCAAAGTATGGGACTACAAAATGAACGATGATCAATATAATTGAGACTATCAACCAACTGCCTTCCCACCTATCTAAATACCAATAAGTTTCTTCAGGTAAGTTGGCGTAATAGATTAAAAGGAATTGTGAAAATGCTATGTATGCCCAAAAATTTACAAATGCAAACATTAGGGCACCAAAACTATAATAATGATCAGTCTTGATTCCTTTTACAAATATTCCCTTTTCATTTAAATAAACTACGAGATATGTAGCAACGGCAATAGCTGCGAGAATTGTGCCGGCAAAATAATAAACGCCGAATATTGTACTGAACCAATGTGGTTCTAAGCTCATTATCCAATCGATAGAAGCAAGTGTAATTGTTATAGCAAATATCGGCATAAAAACAGCCGAGGTTTTGATATTTGCAGTAGTCAATTTTTGATCACCGGTACTATCTTGCTTTTTTGAGCGTTTTGTAAAGAGAACGTAGAACAATATCCAGATTAAAAAGATTGCTATAATTCTTATTGTAAAAAATTGAACATTGAGGTAACCTGACTTCCCTTTCAATATTTCATCATTCATTACATCTTCTGTATGCGTCCAGTGAAACATATCATGCAAATTAAAATAAATTGGTATAGCAACTATCGGAAGTATAAATAGAATTGCTCCCAAAAATTCTGGTATCCTCCTAAATGGAGTGCTCCAAACAGCACCTGCTAGATATTCAACTGCTACTAAAAATAATGACCCAACACCGATACTGCTTAAAAACATAAGCAATATCAAATTATTGAATGAACTTCGGGTTGCATCAACAAAGAAAGATAAAATTACCAAAACTAATCCGATAGCAAAAAGTGCAATTCCGGCTTTTCCAAAACCTGACGGTAATTCCTTTCTAGAATATTCAATTTTTGTTTCTGATGAACTCATTATAGATCAGACTCCTTGGCATTTAATGCACGTTGTAATGCTCTGATGTATAAAACAGTTGCCCACTTTTCTTCTCTGGTCATTTGAGTTGAATACGAAGGCATGACATTTTGTCCTTCTGCAATTACGTGATAAATTCTTCCATCACTCCAAGTTCTGACTTTTTCTGAATGAATTGAAGGTGGATTAGGAAATTGTCCCCTTAGTCTGCCGTCACCTTCTCCAAAATAACCGTGACACGGACTGCAGAAGATATCGTAATTCTTTTTTCCTAGATCTAAATTCTCTTTAGTAAAATCGAGCGGATTTATTAAATTCTTTTCCGCTAGTTCAGGCTGGCCATAGTAAGGATACGGTATTGTTCCTCTTGAAATTGTTCCTTCAACTGGTGGACGCATCGAAAATCCATCGGCAAACAATGTGGATGTTTCTTGTGGTAATAATTTATCTTGTTCCATCATCCAATTAAATGGAACCATAAACATTAACTTATTCAAAGAGAAATAAGTAACTCCGGATATCATAATTGCAGTAACTAAAAGAAATCCTAAAAACTTTGGTTCAAGCACACGTGGATTTGTACTTACTTCTTCAGCATCCCAATAAATTTCATTAACTTCTGATGCACCAATTTCACTTAGGAATCTCTTTACTTCCCCATAATTGAATAATTCATCGTCTGCTTGAATAACCACACCAAACTTATCACTCGAAACTTTTTTCATATAATCGGTATCATGCAGCGGATGAGAATTATTAGGGAATTTGAAAAAGAAGAAAAGCATAGTAACAACAGTTCCAATAGCTGCTGCCAAAACTGTTACTTCAAACATTATAGGAACATATTTTGGGAATGCAAAAAATGGTTTACCACCTATAATCTGCGGGTAGTCAATTGCAGACATCCAAAATGTCATTAATAATGCAGCAAGTGTACCGCTTAATCCAAAAATCAAAGCTGCATAACCCAATTTAGATCGCCCCAATTTCATTGCTTGCGGCATACCATGAATTGGATAAGGTGTGTTCACATCAAATTTTTTGTAACCTTTTTCGGCTGTTTTTTCAGCCGCATGTATAATCTCATCAGGAGTATTGAATATTGCCGATATCGCAAATAAAACTTTTTCACTCATCATCAATGATCCTTATGTGAAGGTTGTGAGTCATCCAAAACAGCTTTAACTTCTGCAATTGACACAACCGGTAATGTTTTCGTAAATAATAACATAAGTGTAAAGAATAACCCAAAGCTACCAATCAATATTGAGAAGTCTGTAAGTGTTGGTGTATAATAAGCCCAACTAGAAGGTAAATAATCTCTTGATAAAGACGTAACTGTTATAACAAATCTTTCAAACCACATACCGACATTAACAAGAACACCAATAACAAACATTGCCGGAATTGCTCGTCGAATTTTTTTGAACCAGAATAATTGCGGGAAAATCACATTACAGGAAACCATAATCCAATATGCCCAAGCATAAGGACCAAATGCTCTGTTGATAAAAGTAAACTGTTCAGGCTGAACGCCGGAATACCAAGCAATGAAAAACTCCATTGCATATGCATAACCAACCATACTTCCGGTTAGAACTATAATCTTATTCATTTTTTCAAGTGTGTCTATGGTAATGATGTGTTCGAAGTTGAATATTTTTCGAATGAAAATCAGGACGTTTTGAACCATCGCAAAACCTGAAAAAACAGCGCCCGCAACAAAATAAGGCGGGAATATGGTTGTATGCCAACCGGGTATAATTGAAACTGCGAAATCAAAACTCACAATTGTATGAACCGATAATACGAGCGGAGTTGCAAACCCAGCCAATATCAAATAAACCATTTCATAATGCTGCCAATGTCTGTTCGAATGTCTCCAACCAAGACTAAATACAGAGTAAATGATTTTCTTAATTTTATTAGTCGTTCTATCTCGCAATGTTGCAAAATCCGGAATTAATCCAACGTACCAAAAAATAAACGAAACTGTTAAGTAGGTAGAAACCGCAAAAACGTCCCACAATAAAGGTGACGAAAAATTAACCCATAAAGAATGCTGATTCGGATAAGGGAAAAGATAACCTGCTAACCAAGGACGCCCAACGTGAATAAGAGGAAAAATACCGGCAGTCATAACTGCAAATATTGTCATACCTTCGGCAAATCGTGCAATACCGGTTCTCCATTTCTGTCTAAATAAAAAGAGAATTGCAGAAATAAGTGTACCGGCGTGACCAATACCAACCCAAAACACGAAGTTAACAATCGGGAAACCCCATCCAACCGGATTATTGTTACCCCACAAGCCGGTTCCGTAATAAAACGAAAGTCCCAATCCAATAACACCAATCATCAACATACTAATAGTCACTGCAAGAGCAATGTAATATTTTTTATCCGGCATGCTCTCAAGCGGTTTCGATATGAGATCATCAATCTGCCTTAAGGAAGGTTTATTTTCTATTACGGATAATTCTTGTGAGTAGTCAACTGTGGACACTAGACTTCCTCCGAGTGAATATTTCTTAATTTAGCTAAATAGGTTACGTTAGGTCTTACATTTAATACTTCCAAAACATGATAGCCGAGATCATGATTTCTATATTTATACACTTCTGAATTCTGATCGTTTATATCACCAAATTTAATTGCATCAGTTGGACAAGCAGTTTGGCATGCTGTCTTAACATTACTTCCAATTACTTCACGTCCTTCACGAATTGCATTCTCTCTTTCATCCATAATACGTTGAACACAGAATGTACATTTTTCCATAACGCCGCGTGATCTAACTGTCACCTCAGGATTATTCACCAATGCAGTTACATCATTTTCATAATACGCATTTGCAAAATGATCTCGGAAATTATAAAAGTTAAATCGGCGAACTTTATATGGACAGTTGTTAGCACAATATCGAGTTCCAACACACCTGTTATAAGCCATTTGGTTTAGTCCATCTGTACTGTGATTTGTTGCATTTACTGGACAGACATTTTCACATGGTGCATTATCACAATGCTGACATAACATTGGTTGATTACTAACGATCGGATCTTCCGGAGTACCGGAATAATATCGATCAAGTCTGATCCATTGCATTTCGCGTCCGTTTGCGACTTGATCTTTTCCAACCACCGGTATATTATTTTCAACATTACATGATGTGACACAAGCAGAGCAGCTTGTACATTTATTTAAATCTATTGCCATTCCCCACTTAACACCTTCATAAGCAAACGGCTCGGTAATATTTAATAATTTATGTGAACCATGATGTAAAAACTTAGGATCTGTTTTGTATTTTTCTATAGTTCCTTCTTGAATAATATCTCTGATCAAGTGAAAATCTTTTACCATGGAATCATCTACGGCGTGATGTTCTTGAGTTGAAACTAAAGCATAGGTTGAATCGGTCCTACTTACAGTTGCATTTCCAAGAATATATTGGGCATTATCTGAAGAATAATTCAATAAATTATTTGCATTAAATCCAACATTACTTCCGGCTTCACCGGCAACAGTTCTTCCATAACCCAACTCTATCGTAATAAGGTCATCAGCCATACCGGGTTGAACGAATGCAGCAATTTCGAGTTGCGAATCATTTACATTAATTTTAACTACATCATTATTTTCAACCGATAATTTTTCAGCAGTAGCGGGAGACAATGCAGCATAATTATCCCATGTAACTTTTGATACCGGATGGGGAGTTTCTTGAAGCCAACCATTGTTTGTGAATCTTCCATCACCGATGAAATAATTTTTCTGAAGTTGAACAGCGATGGACTCGGATACTTTACTTTCTTTGATAGATTCGAATGCACTAATTTTGAATGCTAATTTTAATGAATCATTCTTTATTGCGATAACACCATCATGAAGAGTTGTAAACCAAAATGTATTGAAATCGACAATAGTATTGAAATTAGAATAAACCAGTTCTCTAAAATTATTCATCAAGTATTTATGATAAATATCATCGGAATAATCTTTATTATTTATCCAATTAAATACAATTGCTTCTTTCTGTCTAGAATCAAATAACGGAGAAATTACAGGCTGCTGTGTTGAGTAAACATCGCTTCTAACTTGGAAGTCATTCCATGACTCAAGTGTATGATTTATAGGTAATGTATAAAGACATTTCTCTGAAGTTTCATTAATATTTTCTGACAATGAAATTGTAGTTTTTACATTAGCTAAGGCAGAAACATAATCTAATTTTCCCGGAAAGTGATAAACGGGATTAGTATCAAAATGAATTACTACTCCGACACTTCCGGATTTCATATTTCCAATTAATCGCTTGATATCTTCTGCGCTGCTCATTGGTAGCTGTAACGAAGAATATGAATTTTCATTATACAAAGATGAATTACCCAGCACTTCATTAAGAAGATTTACTGCGATATGTACTTCTTTATCAAGAGTTTCACCAGCTAAAACAATTGCCTTACCTTTATTTTGGATAAGATCATCAACCAGGCTAGCAATATACTTTTCGTTTAAATTATGCTTTGTGACAAAACTTTTTAGATCATGTTTTGAGATTAACGATGTAGCTGAAGAACTTAGCGATATTTCCGAAGCATTTCTTCTATTTACTATTTCATTGAGTAAAGCCAGAACAAATTGTAATTGATAATCGGGACGAACACGTAAGCGGTAGTCTGCATTGGTACCTGTTAAACTCATCCCACCTTCTGCTACATACAGACGATTAAAATCAGTTCCCTTCATTACATCTCTTCTTGATGCAAACTTTCTCATGTTTTCAACGGAAGTATTTTCTTTACCTAAGAAATCAGAATCTAATGATAGAATTACATCAGCCTCATCAAGTTTTATAGCCGGAAGTGTATCAACTCCATATGATTCTTTCCATGCATCTCTTTTATTCTTATCATTAACTAATTCGTATGAATAAATTTTTGCGGTGGGATATTTATTTACAAAATCATTCAATAGTCTAGCTGTTGTAGGAGATGTAATTGCTCCTGTTATCAAGGCAATTTCTTTATTCGATGAGACTGCTGAATTCAACTCTGCGATAATGTCAGAGTCAACGGTATCCCAACTCGTCTTACTATTCCCTTTTAACGGATATTGCAATCTTTCCGGATCATAAAGGTTAAGAATTGATGCTTGACCAATTGTACATAACTTTCCTTTATTAACCGGATGGTCAGGATTACCATCAACTTTAATTGGTCTTCCTTCTCGTGTCTTAACTAAAATTCCACAGTTTTGGGAACATTCTGTACAAGTTGAAGCATAAAAATTCGGTTTTCCCGGTAATACTCCTTCCGGTCTTTTGTTGTAAGGCACAATCTCACCTTTATCACGATAATCTGTGCAAGAAGTAACTGCAAAAGCAGCAGAAGCCGAGAGTAGAGCTAAAAATTTTCTTCTTGAGACACCGTTAATTTCGGAGGGTTCAAAATCATCCGTAACACCTTCTTTGAATTCGTTAACTTTCGATTCAAAGACTGCATCATTATCATGATATTCTTTAATGCTTCGCCAAAAATTCGGATTATTGATTTTTTTCTTATCAGACATTCTTAAAAACCTTATTTAGTTCTTTTGACCGCATCCGGATGCAGTTTAACTTTTTTAGTTACTGAAATTCTATTTGTTCTATCAAAATACTTGAGAGGAGTGTTTGTAAAAAATGCGGTTCCGATGGCGGCAAACCCGCTTAATGCAAAAAATTTTCGTCTGTTTAATTTTGATTTCATAATTTTCTCTTATCTATGGCAAGCCGCACAATTTTCCGGCCCAACTTTTACATTTTTAAGATATGGTAAATGTTCTTCCGGACTTCTATGGCATGCTAAACAATCTCCCATTGTAAATCCTTTTACTTGTTTAACAACATCCATTTGAGCAATATCTCCGTGACAAGTTTCACATTCTATTTTATTATTAACGTGAACACTATGATTAAAGTATGCATACTCAGGAACTTTGTGAATTCGTTCCCATGGTAATGGTTTGTTATTCTCGTAATACTCTGTCAACTTAATAATTTCCGGTTGATTTTTTCGTGCAACTGAGTGGCAATTCATGCAGATGTTAACGGAAGGAATTAAAGCATGTCTTCCCTTTTCAACACCGGTATGACAATATTGACAATCGATTTCCATTAAACCGGCATGAAGTCTATGTGAGAAAGCAATCGGTTGTTCGGGTTCATAACCAATCCCGTCTCTTTCGGCTCTTGATGCATAAAAAGTTATTACGAATGTTGCTGCTACTACAAATAATGTTAATGGAAGGCGAATTTTAAGAGTATAGTCAAGTAAAGTTTTTTTCATCTGTAACCTTTAGCTACAACGTTTTCCTATTAAGTTATTTTAATCCTTTCGGGGAACTCAAATAATTATTAATGCTAAATATTTTCTGTTAATTAATAGGTATGACTTTTTTAATGATCAAGATTAGATAAGATAAATAATCTTATTTAATCAGTACGAAAAATAAAAAATTACGATTAAAAACAAAAGAAAATCTACTCAAGAATAGATATTAAATTTCTAATTAGTTTCGTCTCTGGACGACAAAATCTACTAATTCAGTTAAAGACTGTTTGTATTGACTTTCTGCAAAGGTATTGAGACTTTCTTTTGCCTTACTTATCCACTTTTCTGCCTCTTTTTCAGCATATTCAATCCCGCCATTTGTCAAAACGAAATCAATCACTTCTTGAATTCTGCCCTTTTTGCGTTCACTTTTGATAAGATTAATAATTCGTTTTGCTTCACTTTTATCGACATTTTTAAGAGAATAAATCAAAGGTAGGGTGATTTTTTTCTCCTTGATATCACCACCAAGAGGTTTTCCCAAAATTTTTGTTTTGCCAGTATAATCCAATATGTCGTCTTTTATTTGAAAAGCTATACCCAAAGCTTCACCAAAGCTTCTCATAGCTTGGATTTGTTCTTCATTTTGGGTTGCACTCTTTGCTCCAATCTCACAGCAAGTCGAAATCAGCGATGCGGTTTTGTCAGAAATTATTTCATAATAGGTTTCTTCGTCGATATCCAATTTTCTTGTTTTGCTAATTTGCAGAAGTTCACCTTCCGACATTCTTTTTACAGTATCAGTAACAATTCTCAAAAAATCGAAATCATTACCATCAACCGCAAGCATTAATCCTCGTGAAAGAAGATAATCTCCAATCAAGACGGCTACTTTATTTTTCCAGACAGCATTTATCGATGGTAGTCCTCTTCGTGTTTCAGCGGCATCAACCACATCATCATGAACTAGAGTTGCTGTGTGGAGCATCTCAACTAAAACTGCACCTCTATAAGAACGATCAGAAATCCCTCCGCTTATACCTGCAGAAAGTAAAACCAAAACCGGACGGATCTTTTTACCTTTTTGTTTTAAGATGTATTTAGTTACTAAATCAACTAAACCAACTTTAGATTTGATTGAGGATTTAAATTTATCGTTGAAGGATTCGAGTTCTTGTTGAATGGGAAGGATTATTTCTGGAAGTTTAATCTGAGACACTCTTTCTCTGAAATATTTTTGAAACAAAAATACTTATTTCATATAATAAAACCAACGGAACGGCTAGAAGTACTTGAGCTATTGGGTCTGTGCCCGGAGTGAGAATTGCTGCTGCGATTAGAATACCAACAATTGCATGCCTTCTATACTTTTTCATAAACGCGGGAGTTAATAACCCTAATCTGGATAAAAAGAACGACATCATTGGTAATTCGAAAACAATTCCGGCTGCAAGCATCACACTGATAATAATGGAAAAGTATTCATCAATCGCAAAGTTGTTTTCAATTAATTCGGAACCAAATTTACCTGCAAATGACAGAGTAAACGGAAGCATCACAAAATAAGCAAACACAATTCCACCAAGAAAACATAATGTGGAAAATCCCACAACCGCGGTTACATATTTTTTTTCGTTTGATCGTAAAGCCGGAGAGACAAATAACCATAGTTGATAAAAAATGTTGGGGATACTCAATATTATACCGACTATGAATGCAACTTGAAAATACAAGAATAATTGTCCGAAAGGTCTTAGGTTTTGAAGACTAATATCAGCATGTTGAGCCGGACGCAGTAAGATGTGATCAATGATTATATCAATAAAAATCCAAGCAACAACAGTACCGACAGCTATTCCAATTAAAGAGTATAGAATTCGCCAACGTAATTCCTCAAGATGATCTAGGAAAGACATTTCGACTTCAGGTGATTCATCGCCTTCTAATTTCTTTTCTTCAGAACTCACTTAATTACTTATGATCTAAGTTCGGGATATAGAGGAAAATTTGAACAAAGTGATTTAACTTCCTCTTTAATTTTGGCTAACTCACTTTCGTTTTCATGGTTTACTAATGCAGAATTTATCAATTCTCCAATCCGGTCCATTTCATTTTCTTTCATACCACGGGTTGTAACTGCTGCTGTTCCTATTCTAATTCCGCTTGTTACGAAAGGACTTTTCTTATCGAACGGAATCATATTTTTGTTAACGGTAATGCCCGCCGCACCTAATGTATTTTCAGCTTTCTTACCACTGATTTCCTTATTCGTTAAATCAACTAACATAAGGTGATTGTCTGTTCCGCCGGAAATAATTTGGAAATCATATGATATTAATTTCTCTGCTAATCTTTTTGCATTCTTAATGACTTGCTGAGCATAAATTTTGAAATCATCACTTAATGCTTCTTTGAATGCTACAGCTTTAGCCATAATAACATGCATCAACGGACCACCTTGAATACCCGGCATAACCATTGAATCAAATACTTCTGACATTAATTTTGTACGATCTCCTTTCGGAGTTTTAATTCCCATTGGATTTTCTTTGTCTTTACCGATAAGAATTATTCCACCACGCGGACCTCTCAGTGTTTTATGCGTTGTAGAAGTTACAACATCACAATAATCAATTGGGCTATTTAATAATCCCTTAGAAATAAGTCCGGCAGGATGTGCCATATCGCAGAGTAAAAATGCACCAACCTTATCAGCGATCTCTCTGAAAGCTTTATAATCCCAATCACGTGAGTAAGCGCTTGCGCCTGCAATAATGAGTTTCGGTTTTTCTTTTACCGCAAGGTCTTCAATTAAATTATAATCAAGTTGTTGATTTTTTTCGCTTAACGTATAACCAACAGATTTATAAATTTGTCCGGAAAAATTCACGAATGATCCGTGAGTTAGATGTCCGCCATGATCCAAACTCAAGCCTAAGACTTTGTCCCCGGGTTTAAGCAATGACATGTAAACAGCCATGTTTGCTTGTGAACCACTGTGAGGTTGGACGTTAACATATTCAGCATGAAAAAGTTCTTTCAATCTTTCACGAGCTAGCTCTTCAGCCATATCAACATATTCACAACCACCATAATATCTTTTACCGGGGTAACCTTCTGCATATTTATTAGTCAAAATAGAACCAGCCGCAGCTAAAACAGGCAGAGATACAAAATTTTCCGAAGCAATTAATTCTAAGTGATCTTCTTGACGATTTAATTCTAAATTTGCGACTTCAAAAATTTCCGGATCGTTCTTCAAATATTCTAACATTTCTTAAATCCTTGTTTATGGAATTGTAACTGATCTGCCTATCCAGTCGTAACATTTACCTTCGATTTTAATACTTTCACCAGATTTTAATTTTCTGAAAAAGTAATCTTCTTGTGACGGGATTGAATTTGCAAGTGCCGATACTCTTTCTCTTGCAGTGCTGCTATAACTTCCACCCATTGCTGCTGCTCTTCTATAAGTATCAACTGCAAGTAGATAAACCAATTTATCCATAAAATCGAATCCACAACTTCTTGCAGCTTGCTCATAGAGTGTTCCTTCGATATAAACTGGGTAATCCCAACTTGGATTAGCTGATGAAGCTTTTTGTAAAAATGATCTTGCCGCAGAAAGTTGACCTTGATTCTTATACATAACAGCGAGATTTACATAGTGTTCTGCATTTTCAGGTTGAAGATCAATCAATTTTTTATATGCGGTAACTGCTTTGTCTGTCATGTCCAATTTTTGATAAGCTGTAGCCAATTGATTCCAATAATTTATTACATCAGGACTTTTATCTACTAAGAATTCCAAACCTTCTATTGCTCGTTCATAACTTTTGTTTCTCATTGCAGTGTTAGAAAACTTCCATGCTTTTTCCATATTCTCAGGATCTAGCTGCCAAGATTTATAAGTAATCTCAACAAGTTCATCCATATCTTCCGCTAAATTCTCAATTCTCGAAATCCATGTAGCATTATCAGGTTCTTTCTCAGATAAATTTGAATACAGTTCCAACGCTTTCAACTTGTATCCATTTTCTTCAGTAGCATTATTTGCCAAAATAGTACCCAGTCTATCTTGATAAAACGTATCAAGATTCGGGTCTTCAGCTAATGCCTCTTGATATGCTTTTATGATTTCTTCGGTAGAAGGTTTAATCCAAGTCTCAATTACAAACGCTTTCTTGGCTAAGAAATAAGATTTTTTATCAGGTTCGTATTGAATAGCTTTTTCATACAGATAAAGAGTTGTGTCTGCAATGGCAGATTTTTCTTCATCAGTTGTTGCTACACTATCATACATGTAGAAAAGTGCTTCTTCCATTCGTGTGAAGATTTTGTATCTTATAAACTGCTCAGGATTTTCATTAACTACATTCCATCCATGAGGAAGCGCGCTAACGAAATCACCGTTTTTATGATATTCATAAAACAAACTAAATTCAGCCATTATCTCTTGGTTTTGAGCCAAGGAGTTTATGCTAAATATTGTTAAAATTATTGCGAGTAAGTTTTTAGTCCGTTTCAATTTCTTATCCCCTATTTTGTTTACCTCTCCGGTCTGATGAACCAGAGATCGCCAAAATTGATTGTTATAAAAGCTGCGAAAATATTCTCTTTCAACAAGTTAAAATCAGTAGTGCCTCGAATTCCATATTTCAAGCCAATGTCAATTGAATTATCAAAACCCATCGGGAATGACACTCCGGCATAAGCTGCCATTTCATCAATTCCCTTACCATTAAAAATAAACTGTGTTTGTTCATAACTTAAACCGCCACGCCAAATAACTTGCTGCCACGTACTACCATATCTACTAGAAGCGTGCCGATATTCAAAACCGATAGAATAACGATAAAAATCCCTTAAATACTCGGATTTGATTTTGTTTTCTTTAAATTGGGAAAATGGTTGATTCACAAAATCGACCATGAATGTATAGTTTTCACTCCAGTTAAATGCTAAACCAAGACCTAATCTGTGAGGAATCTCACGATCAAAACCTTTGCTCAGGTAATCTTCGTATCCATTAGAATTATTATATGCCCCAACAGAATCCACTTTAAGAGTCATACCAAATTGATAAGTTGCTCCTAATCTTAACTGAGATAAACCATCGATATTCAATACTTGTGATAAATCGGGCGAAATCAGACCAAATGAGAAACCCAATCCTCTACTTTTTAAGCCAAGCACATATTCTGTGTTTGCAAAATCAGTGTTTTGATCAAACTTAACGGACGATTTGAATTCTGATTTATCACTGTAATAATCAAATGTTCCGCCTAAGGCCAAATCAAATGGGAGTTTATATGAAAAACCAAGAAATGCTTTTGAAAGTCCGCCATCTCCGGAATATTCGAATGTGTGCTTTCCAAGAATCGGATCATCAACGTCGGATAAAACATCATAATTAATATTGCTGTAAGGTGTTAAACCTCCAACGAAAGTAATTCCGTAATCATTTGAAATTGGAAACGCAATTAAAAACCCACTGAAATCTGTCTCTGAATAAAAGGTTGATTGAGTCATATCAGCAATATCATATCCGGTGAAGGAAACACCAGTTGAGAATCTTGTCATGTCAATTTTATGCCAACCGGCAGGGTTTAACAAACTTATATGATCATGTTGAGCATAAGCCAATCCCGAAAAACCAGTTCCGGCATCTCTTGCTGAGTTTGAAACTAACAAATTACCAATTCCATAACGACTATAGATCGAGCCACCTGAAGCAAGTATTATTGAACTAAGCAAGAGTAACGATATTAAAATTTTATTTTTCATTTCCCTCAGTTAAAGACGTTATAGTAAATGACTAATTTAGGTCTAAGAGTTTGATCAGCAAATTTACTGCCGTAAACCACATATTTATCAACTGCGGAAATTTCGTTACTTAAAGTCAAACTCATTCCTTGATTTTCCTTACCGGACACAAAAGCTTGAACGAATCTCGCAATATCACCTTTGAATTGTTTTCCGTCAAAATATAATCTCAAAGCTCTTTGGTCGCTTGCAATTTCATTATTAGTACTATCAGAATATAAATGTACTCTTAATGAATCAGTATCCGGTGAACCGATATAAGATAAAGTTGAATCAACATTTAGAGTTAGTTCGGCTTTATTAATATTAACATGTGGAGGTAATTTAGATAAATCGAAAAACAATTTACCACGTTGTCCTAAACCCGCTGTAAGTTGAATTCTATCTTCGGAAATTGCCGGGATTGTTCCTTCAGGAATATGCACGTCAAAAACTACCGGAGCTGAAATTGTATCTATTTTATTTTCAGAATTCTGAATCACAAATCTAATAAAAGGAGAATCCTCTTGGGAAATAAGTGGGAATGCTCGAAATCCATATAATAAGTTACCGCCTGTTGGAATTAATATCATCCCATAATTTGTTGCAGATGTATCACCTCTTAAAGTGTTTAACCATTTTAATGCAACAGCGGTATTAACATCAAACTTGATTAGCGAATCGGTAATTTCTTTTGTACTAGTTAACTCAACCGGATCGTACGTCAGCATAGCAAGCGAATCAGCATTAAATCCTGACGATCCCCACGAAGAAGTAATTTCATGGACTGAAAAATTCAAGATTTGAGATCGATCACCAATCCGGTAAATTGGTCTCAGTTCTACTTCAGAACTAAGCACAGTAATAGATCCATCTTCTAATGCATCGCTTATTGAATCCGGTAAGAAAGTTCCGAATCTCAGGAGCATTGTTGATTTCACATATTCAAGATTACCGAGTAATACTCTGCTCGCCGATCCAAAATTTAGTGAATCGGTAACGAACGAAGAAGAGTTTTGTGCTAATGTATCGGTATCGCTACTAATTATTAGAATTTCTAATTGATCACCTATTAAATCCTTTCCAAGAGAAGTTGGATCATCTTGACAAGAAGTAAAGAAAACAATGAAAATTAGAATGAGTGAGGAAAATTTGACAAGCTGCAAAAAGTCACCTTTATTTAAAATCTTGCTTTATAAAATTAACTGCATTTAAAAAATCGCTAGCTACAAAATTGGGAGTTTTTCCCACTTTTTTCAAGCTATTTATTTCTTCCGAAATTGATTCTGAACTTAAAAGTATTGATTTAACACCGGCAGATATACCACAAAGCACATCCGACGATTTATCACCTATCATATAAGAACCGGAAAGATCAATATTATTTTCTTCAGCAGCTTTAAAAATCATTTTAGGAGAAGGTTTCCTACAATTTTCATCATTTTCAGAACTAAACGAAGGATGAAATTCACAGTAGTAGAATACATCTATTTCTGCATTTTGTTCCGATAATAGACTATTAATTTTTCCGTTTACTCTTTTTACATCTTCGTGTGTTATTAATCCGCGGGCAATTCCCGATTGGTTAGAAATAACAATGATCTTAAAACCGAATTTTGACTTAAGTTCAAAAATACCTTCAGCAACACCGGGCAATAACTTAACTAAGCTTTCATCACCAAGATAACCCGGATCTTCATTAATAGTTCCGTCTCTATCTAGGAATACTGCACGATAGGACATTTTAGCCAATAATTTCTCGATAAAGATTTACGTAGTTTTTAGCAGAATTTAACCATGTGAAATTTTGTTTCATTCCTTCTTTCATGATCTTCTGCCAAGTTTCTTTATCTTTTGAATATATTTTAATTGCTCGTTTAATTTCTTTGATCATCTCTTTATGATCATATTTTGTAAATGCGAACCCTGTACCGGTTTTCTTTTTTTCATCAAAATTTTCAACTGTATCAGCCAAACCACCTGTTGCGCGTACGATTGGGATAGTGCCGTAAACTAAACTATACATTTGATTCAGCCCGCAAGGTTCAGATTTTGACGGCATTAAAAACATATCACTTCCCGCTTCAATTAAATGGGCTAGCTCATCATCAAACCCGATATAACATGAGAATTTATTTTTAAACTTAGAAATCTGTGATTCAAAAAATTTGTGATATTTCTTTTCACCTGTTCCGAGAATAATCAGATGAATATCCATCTTCATTAATTCACTAAAAGCTTTCTCGACAAGATCATGTCCTTTCGAATCCGAAAGTCTGCCGATCATCCCGATTACCGGAACATCTTCTTTATATTCAAACCCGAATCTTTCTGCAAGTTCCTTCTTGTTTTCCAATTTATGATCAAGATTTTTAATAGAGTATTTTTTTGCAATATGTTTATCTTTTTCCGGATTCCAAATTGCAGGATCGATTCCGTTTATAATTCCTGTTATATCTTTTTGACGTTTGCACAAGATTGACTGTAAACCCGAACTTATCTCTTTATCTTTGCAAATTTCCTTTGAGTAAGTTTCACTTACAGTATTAATATAGTCCGCATGTAATAAACCACTCTTCATGAAATTAATTTTTGTCCCGTTCAGAATACCTTTTGCAGAATTAAGTTCTTTTGGAAGTCCGGTTTTTGCGAATGACGATTTTGGGAATTCACCTTGGAAGGACAGATTATGAATTGTAAATAAAGTCTTAATTTGCTTAAAAGTTTCGTCATCTTTATAAATTGTTTTATGATAAGCCGGAATTAAACCGCACTGCCAGTCATTACAATGTATTATATCCGGAATCCAGCCAAGTTTACTGATTAATTCAAAAACAGATTTAGCAAGAAGAATAAATCTTTCATCGTTATCTTCGAATTCTTTACCGCTTAAAGGATCATGGTATAAACTTGGTCGGTTGCCGAAATATTCCGGATTATCTAAGAAATAAATTTGTACTCGAGCCTTTTGACCCACCAAGAATGATGATCGAAGTGAAAAAACGACTTCCTTTTCACCTATTTTTGTCGTTAAATCTTTAAGTCGTACAACTTCATGAATTTTATATTTTCGCTCGTCGATCGCACCATATTTAGGCACAACAATTCTGACTTGGTGCCCTAATTCCTGAAGTTTTTGTGGCAATGCAGAAGATACATCGGCTAACCCGCCTGTTTTAATAAATGGAACTACTTCTGAAGTAACAAATAAAATTTTTAACTTTTTGGAAGATGCCATTTGGAGTGCCCCTAAATTTTAGCATACAAAAATACAAAATTATTGACTTATTGACAAAAATGTGGGATATTAAAGTTTTTTCGAAATGTTGACTTACCGAGAAAACCTATCATATAAATAAATGCGAATCTGAGCAAAGAAATGAAAAAATTAATCTACAATCCTGCGCAAATATTAACAATTAACACCAATGGAAATAATCTGAAACGTGGTAAAGAGCAATCCGATGTCGGATTATTAGAAAACCATTCCATTGAAATTGAGAACGGAAGAATAAAAGATTTTATTAGAACCGGCGAAGCGAAAAAAGAAAGTTATGATGAAGTGATTGATGTTTCAAATAAAGTAATTCTTCCCGGATTAGTTGAATGCCACACACATACAACATTTGCCGGCTCGAGAGCTGATGAATTCCGAATGAAGCTGGAAGGAATTGATTACGAAGAAATTGCAAAGAAAGGCGGCGGAATTATTTCCACAGTTAAAGCAGTTAGACAAACTTCTTTTGATGAGTTAGTAAATATTGCTAAACCAAGAGTGGAATATTTTATTGAACAAGGAATTACAACTCTTGAAATAAAAAGCGGATATGGATTGAGTTTTTTTGATGAAATAAAATTACTCCAAGTAATTCAACAGCTAAACAAAATTTATCCAATAGAAATTATTGCAACTTTTTTGGGTGCCCATACTTTTCCGCCTGAATATAAAAAAGATCGTGAGAAGTATATCGAGATTATATGTGACGAAATGATTCCTTATGTCGCTGAAAATAAACTGGCTGAATTTTGTGATGTTTTTTGTGAATCGACTGCTTTCTCCGCTAAAGAAGTAGACAGAATCTTTAATGCAGCTTCTAAGCATAAACTAAAATTAAAACTTCATACTGAGCAATTTAATAATATTGGTGGGTTAGAAACTGCTATTGAACATAAAGCGATTAGTGTTGATCATCTTGAGGTCTTAAAAATTGAGCAAATTGAACAGCTAAAGAAATCCAAAACGATAGCGGTATTGCTTCCTGGAGTTTCATTCTTTCTGAATTATGATTACGCACCGGCGAGAGAATTGATTAAAAATAAAATTCCAATTGCATTAGCAACAGATTATAATCCCGGTTCTTCTCATATAGCAAACTTAAATTTTATAATGAGTCTTGCTGCATTGAAAATGAAATTATCAATTGAGGAAGTAATTACTTCTGTGACGATCAATTCTGCCGCTGCATTAAGTAAATCAAAATCTGTTGGAAGTTTGGAGATCGGGAAGCAAGCTGATTTTTCTGTATTCGATACATACAACTATGCTGATATAGTTTATCAAGTTGGGAAGAATATTTGCGAAATGACTATTAAAGATGGTGAAGTGATTTATAGGAAATAATATTCACCACAAAGGGCACAAAGAATCACAGAGTATTTCTTTGTGTTACTCCGTGTCCTTCGTGGTGATAAATCTTTTACAATTTAGATTCGACAAAGCTAAGAACAACGTTCAACTTCTTTATTGATTTTTCTTTCAATTCATCGCAGTTACTTTTCATTTCTTTCACAAAGTTTTCATCTTTTATAGCTTTTAGATTTATCAACACATTATAAATTCCACCAAGTACGCCAGTGTAAGCACTTTGAGCTCCAACACCAACGTCTGTAATAGAATTCGGGTTGCCATGTTTTGCTACTGTTTCCGCAATTTCAATTGCTTCATAACTTAGCAACGCAGTCATGTAAGGAACTTGAACAGCCACTTTTAATCCTTCTTGCATAGCTTCAGTTCTCTTCTTTTTTTCTTCCTCAGTCTTCTTCGGCATCCGCATTGCATCCATATACTGATTGAATGCATTTGTATCATCATCAACCGATTTAACAAGTTTGGACTTAATTTCCTGACATCTTTCAGCGGCATCATTTAATATTTTGTCAACTTCTTCACTTCCCCTTTTGTTTGCTGTTAGATTAGCAACCATCGATGAAAGCGAAACTCCTAACGCTCCGGAAAGAGCCGCAATAGATCCACCACCAGGTGCCGGAGATTCTCTTGATACTTCATCGACAAAATCAGTTACTTTCATTTCCACAAGTGCGTTATCTGGATTTTTTGGAAGACCGAGAACTCTTTCCTCAATATTAAATTGCGAAACATCATTTAATCCAAGTGACTGAACCGCCGTTTCCAAAATATCCTTAATTGGTATCCCGGCTGATCTGTGTTGATTTCTAAGATAAAATTTCCCGGTTTCTAATAATGCGGTATAAGGTACCATTCCAACTATTTCACTTCCGGTAACAACCAATCCCCTTTCCATCGCCAATCTTCTAGCTTCTTCAAGAACATGATGCATCGAAGTCACTTTGTAGTTTGTCAAGTTAATTGAAATTTGTGCACGGTTATATTCCGGAACCATCCAACCAATTGCTTTGCAATATTTAAACTTGCCCGGGATCTTTACTGATTCACCTTCCGGTTTAGAAGGGTCAATTCCATGTTGCTCGAGAATATAGGCTAAATCATAACCGTGTTCTTTTTTACAATGCTCTATTGTTTCTTCTATTTTTTTGCCAATAAAATCGTGGTGACCGCAAGGATATTTTCCTTCTTCATATTTTAAGATGTTTTCACTTTTATAGTAAAACGAACCATCGGAAAGTTCACGGGCAGATCGTCCTTTCTCTCTAAGTTCGAAAGCAATATCAGTTGCATGTTTTGGTTCGCGTGTATTTAGATTAATATTATATGCGATTAAGAATTCTCTAACACCCATCACCGTCGCACCGGATTTCGCATTAAATTTTGTCGGACCGAAATCCGGTTTCCATTTAGGATCTTTTAACTTAGCTTCTAAAGCTTCATACTCTCCTTTTCTGATTACTGCTAAATTTTCTCTTTCGGGTAATTGAGCGGACTTTTCATAGAGATAGATCGGGATTTCAAGTTCTTCGCCAACTCGTTTTGCAACATCTTTGGAAAGTTGGATACATTCTTCAATTGTAACTCCATTAACCGGAATGAACGGACAAACATCTGTCGCTCCCATGCGGGGATGGGATCCTTTATGTTTACTCATATCAATTAGTTCGGATGCTTTTTTAATTCCTCTAAAAGCCGCTTCCTTAACTTGATTCGGATCGCCGACAAATGTGACAACAGTTCTGTTCATCTCCTCACCCGGATCAACATCCAATAATCTTATTCCCTCAACAGATTTGATCGCATCGGTTATTTGATTAATTACATCCTTGTTCTTTCCTTCGGAAAAATTAGGTACACATTCAATTAATTTGTCTGACATAATTCCTCTTAAATTTTATTCAACTAGTTCATTTCGAAATTTATTTTTAAATCGCCGACCGGCCAGCGTGGTTTTAAATCGAGTGTATCGGGATAAAATACAAATCTTTCGGACATTTCAAATGGGTAAACGGAACCTTTGTCATATTCACCGTTATTGTTTTTATCATCATAAACAACAATTAAATATTTACCGGGAAAAACTCTTTCAAAATTAAAATCACGTTGATTTTGTGAATAGTGAATTTTTGGATCAGCGACATTATTCAATCTAACTTCAATATTAGTCTTATCAGATGCAATCACCTTTCCCGATACACCGGAGAAATCCAAATTGTTTATTGTACTAACTCGATAAGTAAATACCGAATCTAATTTATTTCCTGCAGC
>QZJX01000085.1 GCA_003599395.1 Ignavibacteriales bacterium
AACCCTCTACTTTTTCAGTTCCGCCTTTTTGTTTTTCTACTTCATAACCGTTAATAACTCTTTTTACTCTTTCCGCTGTTACTTCTTTACATATATTTTCTTCCAACTCTACAAGTATGAATTTTCTATTTCCACCATCTTCTTTGTTTAAATCCAGTACAGCATGAGCTGTAGTACCGGAGCCGGCGAACGAATCAAGAACTAGGGTGTTTTTATCATCCAACAATGAAATAACTGATTTGACTAATCCGAGAGGTTTCGGATTTGAAAAATATTTTTTATCAGAAAATATTAACTCCATTTGATCGGCAGCATCTTTATTTGTTTCCTGGTTAAAAATGGAACGAAAAACTTTCCCTTTTGGCATTCTAACCTTGTGAAATACAGTCCATCCATTATCCTTATTTTTTTCAATTTTAATAGCGCCTATTTTCTTTTTTATCTCAAATTGCTTCTGGGAAATCTGCCATGTACCATTCTTAATAATGGTTCCGTCGGGACACTTAACATCGTACACAATTGGATTATTTAATCCTGCTCTTGATAATGTATCCCAATAAAATCTCCCATCTTCGTCTTCTTCTTTATATCTTTTCAAATATTTTTCATCATATGGGACTCTCCATTTATCAGAATGTCTTCTTAAGTTTTTCGTATAAATTAGAATATATTCATGATCCACCGCCAGGAAAAAAGAATCATTACCACCACCTTTACGTTTCTGCCAGATTATTTCAGCAATAAAATTAGATGGGCCAAAGATATCATCTAAAATAGCTCTTAGATTATGTGCCTCATTTTCATCAATAGAAATAAAAATGGCACCGTCTTCACTAAGTAATTTTCTAAGTAACTGTAACCGCGGATACATCATACAGAGCCATTTATCGTGGCGTGAGAGGTCTTCGCCTTCCTTGCCGACAACTTCGTTTAACCAGCGTTTAATTTCAGGTGAGTTTACGTTATCGTTGTAGATCCACTTTTCGTTTCCCGTGTTGTAAGGTGGGTCTATATAAATACATTTAACCTTACCTGCATAATAAGGCAGCAAAGCCTTTAGCGCATGAAGATTATCTCCCTGTACAATTAAATTACCGCTTTCAGGTTCTCCAACAGATAATTCTTTATTACATTTTAAAAGTCTAAAAGGAATTTCATTATGGTGATTTTCAACGGCTTTTTTACCGATCCAGTCTAAAGTAGGCATGATTTTAAAAATCAGTGATTGAATTCTAAAATATAACCAATTATAAATAATTTGTAAGGTATGCTACTCATAAAAATAGTTTTCATTATATTTGCTGCTCATTTATGCAAACAGATCTCTCTAAATACAAACATATTATTTGGGATTGGAACGGAACGATTCTCAGCGATCTTGATATGTGTGTTAATATTATAAATGAACTTCTTGAAGCACATGATATGCTGACAATTTCAACCGAACAGTATAAATCTGTTTTTACTATTCCCGTAGAAAACTATTATAAAGAAATCGGATTCGATTTCAGCAAAAAGAGTTTTGAGATAATCGGGAAGGAATGGATGGACGAATATGAAAGAAGAAAATATGATGATGCAATTATACATCCCGCGGTTTCAAAAATTATTTCTTCAATACATCAAAACGGACAAAGCCAATCAATACTTTCCGCATATATGCAGCATACTTTAGAGGAACTTGTTTCACATTACAACTTGACCGAATATTTCGATTACTTGGTAGGTGCCGGTGATATATATGCGTACGGAAAAGTTGAGCAAGGTAAAATGCTGATGAATAAACTTGGATTAAAAAAAGGCGAATCAATTCTAATCGGTGATACAATACACGATTTTGAAGTTGCACAAGAAATAGGCGCTGATTGCCTTTTAACGGCTGAAGGTCATCAATCTTATGAAAGATTAGCTTCAACCGGATGTAAGGTTGTGCATTCTTTGGAAGAACTCTTATAATTCCGTAAAATTTTTTAGTCTTCTCCGCTATTCATTTTTGATTTTATTTGACGATATTTATAAAATATTTTGTCAAATTTATCTTATCCAATTATAATGTGTATAAATGATCACCATTGATTTATTACTTTTTATCGGTGCGATTCTTATTCTAATCAGTTTATTGATCGCAAAACTTTTTCATAATATCGGCATTCCTACAATGCTGCTTTTTATAGCTGTAGGAATTCTTGCCGGTTCGGAAGGTATTGGCGGAATTTATTTTGACGATGCAAACCTTGCACAATCAATAGGTATTATAGCTTTAGTTTTTATTTTATTTTCGGGCGGGTTGGATACAAATTGGAGTGATTCAAAACAAGTTGTTTTACCCTCGTTTTTACTTGCCTCAGTAGGGGTCTTAATTACTGCAATAATTATTGCATTATTTATAATGTGGTTGTTTGATACATCCTTTCTTTGGGGTTTACTATTTGGTTCTATAATTTCCTCAACTGATGCTGCTGCTGTTTTTTCGATTCTTCGTACCGGAAATATCTCATTAAAGGGAAAAATAAAACCATTACTTGAACTTGAATCCGGAAGTAATGATCCGATGGCAGTATTCCTCACAATCGGAACGATAGAATTACTACTTTCACCTGAGAAATCTGTTATTGATTTAGCAATCATGTTTTTGCTTCAAATTGGTTTAGGTGGAGCGCTTGGTTTTGGCGGTGGCAGATTAATGGCATATTTAGTAAACAAACTTAATTTCTTTTACGAAGGTGTTTATCCAATTTTTGCGCTTTCAATAGCATTGTTGATATATTCTTCCGCAGCGGTTTTAGGTGGAAGCGGATTTCTTGCCATCTATATTGCCGGAGTTGTTCTTGGGAATTGCCAATTTGTACATAAAAGATCTTTAATTAGATTCTTTGATGGACTTGCAGTGTTAAGTCAAATTACAATGTTTCTTACTCTAGGTCTATTATTATTTCCTTCTGAATTACTTGATGTAATTGGTTTAGGATTTTTACTCAGCGCATTACTTATGTTTGTTGCCAGACCTTTGAGTGTTCTGATTACATTAATTCCATTTAAATTTACGATCAAAGAAAAAATATTTGCATCGTGGGTGGGTTTACGTGGTGCGGTTCCGATTATCCTCGCTACTTTCCCTCTTTTAATGGGTGTAGAAAACTCGGGATTAATTTTTGATTTAGTTTTCTTTATTGTACTTACATCGGCATTAGTTCAAGGATGGTCAATTAATCCGGTTGCAAAGTTATTAAAACTTGCTGCCCCGTTAGAAAAAGCAAGAAGTGTACAGATTGAATTCACATCAACCACAAAAGATGATACCGAGATGATTGAAATCATAATTCCGTTTAGCTCAAAAGTTATCGGGAAACAAATTGTTGATCTAAATTTCCCGGAAGAAAGTAGAATTATTTTAGTAACCCGTGATGAAAAAAATATTGTGCCCAGCGGTCAAACTATTTTAGAAGGCGGAGATATTCTATCGATGCTGGTAAATAAAAATAACATTAACTCAATAAGACAAATATTTTCCTAAAAATGTTTTAATTGCAAATTTTCGTTTTTTGTTGATTTTTCTTACTCTTTTCAACAATTTTGTTTGAGGCAGTTCTTTGATAATTTTGTGGCTTTAAGAATTAAAAGAAAGACACGGTTTTATCTTCTGCCAATTTTGTTTTAAAATATTTTCGGAGGTTTTTTCATGGCAGAGCGCGAAACCGGTACCGTAAAATGGTTCAACGCATCAAAAGGATACGGCTTCATCACAAGAGACGGTGGTGAAGAATTATTTGTCCATTTCAGTTCTATTCAATCCGATGGATACAAAAAACTTGAAGAAGGACAAAAAGTAGAATTCACTGTTGTTGAAGCAGAAAAAGGTCCGCAAGCTCAAGAAGTTGTTAACATCGCTGGTTAACTAAGTAAACAAATTTAAGCGGCATTCATAAGATGCCGCTTTTCTTTTATAGGGAGTACAATGAATAAACCAAAACTAGATGATTTTCCGGAATATTATAAAAGATATATTCAACAAGTAATTGATAAAGATATTTTTAAATACTTTGAAGAACAAAAGTTTTCGACTAAGAAATTTTTTGAAAACATAGGCGAGGAAAAATCCAATTATAGATACGCGGATAATAAATGGAGTATCAAACAAATTCTTGGTCACATCTGTGATTCGGAAAGAATTTTCACAACTAGAGCCTTAAAATTTGCAAGAAACGAAAAGCAATCTTTGCCAGGCTTCGAAGAAAACGAGTATGTCCGAGCAGCTAACTTTGATGAACTTCCGTTGCAATTATTAATAGATGATTTTGTTATTATGAGGGATTCTCATATTTCACTTTTCAAAACATTTAATGATGAGATTCTATCTCGCAAAGGAATCGCAAATAATACTGAATATACAGTTGGTTCAATTTTGTATATAATGGCGGGACATATAGATCATCACATCGAAGTGATAAAGGAAAGATATCTGTAATTAATTGCCAATCATCAGGATGTCACGTAATATAGGTTTCAATCCGCTGAAGACAAATTCAACGGCAATAACCATTACTATCAATCCCATTATTCGGGTTAGAACTTTATTTCCGCTTTCACCCAGCTTGCGAATAATTTTACGAGATGATATTAATACCAAAAATGTTATTAATAAAACAACAAGAATAACAGCTACTAAAACACCTTTTAAAAGTACTGTATGTGCATCACTCATCAAAACAATTGAAACCGTCATTGCCCCGGGACCGGCAATCATCGGAATTGCAAGCGGTGTAATTGAAATATCATCAACAAATTCATGTGTAGTTTCTTTATCGGTTTTTGTTCTAATTAATCTTGCTTGGAGCATATCATAACCAGCCATAAAAAATATAACTCCACCAACAATTCGTAATCCGTTAATAGAAATATGAAAGAAGTCAAAAATGAATTTACCCGTAAACGCAAAAAGTAAAAGAGTAATACCGGCAATTAACACAGCTTTCAATGCGGTCTTGCGTGCTTCATCCGATGGTAACTTCGCAGTCATTGTTGTATAAACTGGCATTACACCAAGCGGATTTACCATTGTAAATAATGTAGCAAATGCGTAAAGTATGTATTCCGTTATCTGATCCATATTTTAAAAAGGTTCAATTTCTTTATAACATTTAAGAATATGCTGCCAAACTTGTTGCACGTGTATTTCGGTAGTACGCAAACCGGAAATCACAATTCTAATTGTAAACTTTCCGTTAAGTTTAGTGTGAGTTAAGAAAAATTCTCCCGTTTGATTAATTTTTTCTAATAGTTTTTCATTGAAGGAATTCAACTGTTCATCTGTTTGTAATGTTTGCGGGATTGCACGAAAACAAATTGTGCTGAAATTAACCGGTGCTAGTAATTCAAATTGATCAGATTCAAGTACCCATTTTTCAACTATTTCGCCGAGACGAAGATGTTCTCTTATAATATTCTGAATACCTTCCACTCCAAAGTACCGAATTAAAAACCACAATTTAAGCGAACGAAATCTTCTGCCAAGTTGAATACCGTAATCCATATGATTAACAGCATTTGTATCATGTTCGGTTTTTAAATATTCCGCTACAATGCTGAAAGTTCGTCGTAGTACATCAGGATGTTTTGTATAAAATGCGGAAACATCAATCGGGACAAACATCCATTTGTGCGGATTAAAATAAAATGAATCCGCTTCTTCGCATCCATTTAAGATATATTTCATTTCAGGTAGAATTGCTGCTGAACCAGCGTGTGCTGCATCAACATGAAGCCAAAGATTTTCTTCTTTACAGATTTTTGATATTTCCGGAATCGGATCAATTGCAGTTGAGGAAGTTGTACCAACTGTTCCAACAACACAAAACGGAAGCCAACCATTTTTTCTATCTTCTTCAATAGCTTTTTTCAACTCCGAAGAAATCAATTCAAATTTTTCATTGACCGGAATTTTTTTAACTCCTTCAATACCTATTCCCAATGTAATAGCTGCTCTTTCAACAGAGGAATGCGCATGTTCTGATTGATATAACCTTAATCTCTTAGTATCACTCCTTCCACTCATTCCTTTTAATCTAAAGTCGGCACCTTCAATATTTTCTTTAGCCATTGCAATGCCGTGTAATGTAGAAGCCGATCCGCCGTCATAAATAATTCCCCAAAAATTTTCCGGGAGACCTATCATTTGTCTAAGCCAATTCATCATAACTTCTTCAAGTTCTGTTGAAGCAGGCGAGGATTTCCACAACATCCCGTTAATATTAAACGCACCGGAAAGCAGTTCTGCAAGGATTCCGGGACCACTTCCACTGGAATTAAAATAAGCCATAAATTTCGGATGATTCCAATGTGTCATTCCCGGCATTATGATTTCATCAATGTCATTAATAACATTTTTCATATTCTCTGGTTTTAACGGTGGCGATTTGGGAAGTTTAGATTTTACATCACCGGGATTAATTTTTGCAAGCGCTGGATAACTTTCAATATTCTCAAAATAATTTGCGATCCAATCAATAAGTTCATAGCCATACTTTCTGAACTCCTCGGGAGACATATCAACATACTTTTTATTCATTTCTAAAACTCAATTTTATTCAACCAATTTATTACTTCTCTTGTCAGTTCAATTCGTTTATCCGAAAATGAATGCCCGCAAGAAATTATTCTCTCTGTATAGGTTGGGTTATACTTCTTTAGAGCTTCGGATAAAGGAAAATGATGGAGTTCAACCGGCGCAAGTTGATCGAATTTTGCCGCGATTAACAATAAATCTTTTTTTGCTAATGTTTTAACATGATTTATCAAATTCCACTCTTTATTATGCTGCAACATTTCATTTAACAAATCTTGCTCTGAAGTTCCATTAAGCAATAGCACAGAATCATGCATTCTATCGAGTGAAATATTTTTTATGTCTTCATTTGATTTAATAAAATCCGCCCATAACCCGAAATTGAACCCGGCGAAAGCAGCACCATGTTTTAGCAAACTATCATTTGCTAAATTTAACAAAGTGATAAATCCACCCATGCTATGACCAACAAGAATTACTTTTTTATAATCACATCGATATAAATCCTTTACTTCATCAGATCTGAAGTAGGCAATCACTAATTTGGAATCTTCAATACAATTACTCCATGAATAACTTCCACCGCTTCCCCAAGAACCGCGATAATGAAAATGGACAACATTAAAACCGTTTCTTCTTATTGCATGAGCAATATCCATATTTGTATCATTACCGGGAAAACCGGTTAAGAGAATAACAGTCGGATGAGGTCCTTCTCCCGCTGCAATTAATATAGAACCGATTAGTTTACTCCCATGAGAATCGAGTGTAAAAGTACGAACCGAAGCCGGATATTTTAGATCAACTTCAGGTGGATCTTGTGTTACTGGATCAAAGTTAAGTTTCATTATCTCCTCATTTACGAACCAGCCTAAGACTGAATTAAAACGGAAACACCAACATTTAATTTCTTTGCAAAAATACACAATTAAGAAGCAATTGCGAACCGCATACTAACAAGTGGGTATTCTTATAATCATTTACTATTTTTGTTGATTCGATTATTGGAGATATTATTTTTATGCGTTTATCAAAAGCTTTTATTCCCACATTAAAAGAAGTTCCGGCGGATGCAGTTATACCAAGCCATATTCTAATGGTTAGAGCCGGTTTAGTTAGAATGTTATCAGCCGGCATTTATTCATTTCTTCCGGTTGGTTATAAGATGATTCAAAAAATTTCCGATATAATTCGTGAAGAAATGAATGCTATAGGCGGACAAGAATTTCATTTGCCGGCGCTTAACCCAAAAGATATTTGGGAAGAGACAAATCGTGTTGAAGCTTTCGGTGATACAATGTTTCACATAAAAAATCGTGATTATGTATTAGCGCCGACACACGAAGAAATTATGACATTCCATGCAAAAGGAGTTTTAAAATCATATAAAGACTTACCTCAGATTTGGTATCAGATTCAAACTAAATTTAGAAATGAACCTAGACCAAGAAGCGGTGTTATTCGTGGAAGACAATTTTTAATGAAAGATGCTTATTCATTCGATACCTCTTATGAAACACTTGATAAATCATATGAGTTACATGATACAGCTTATAGAAAAATTTTCGATAGATGCGGATTGAAATACTTTATAGTAGGAGCTTCATCTGGTGCAATGGGTGGAAGCAAATCAGAAGAATTTATGGTTCAATCCGATGCCGGTGAAGATACAGTTGCACATTGTGAGAATTGTGGATATGCCGCAAATGTTGAAGTAGCAAAGTCTGTAATTGATCCGGTAAATCGTCTCTCAGTAAGCAAGCAAATAGAAGAAATCAGTACACCAAATGTTAAATCGATTGATGAACTCTGTGAATTTTTGAAAATTGATCAACGTGAGACTGCTAAATCAAGAATTTATATTCATAACGATGAACCGGTTTTAATTTTAATGAGCGGAAATGATGAAGTCAACGAAACAAAATTAGAATCTGTGCTCGGCGGAAATGTTCGTCCCGGTCATCCTGAGGAATTAAACGAAATAACCGGTGCCGATGCCGGTTCAATCGGTCCGATAGGATTTAAGAAAAGAATTATTGCAGACAATAGATTAATGGATGGCAACAATTTATATAGCGGTGCAAATAAAAATGATTATCATATCGGCGGTATTGATTTAAAGCGAGATGTTCCGACAATTGAGTATGCGGATTTACGTACAGTTGAGAGCGGTGAGAAATGTATTCAATGTGGCTCACCCATTAGCGTATTCAAGGCAATTGAACTTGGACACATCTTTAAACTCGGGACAAAGTACACAGATGCTATGGGTGTAAATTACTTAGATGAGAACGGTAAAGGACATCCGATAGTTATGGGAAGTTATGGAATTGGCGTTGAACGGGTATTGGCTTGTTACCTTGAACAAAATCATGATGATCGCGGCATTGTTTGGGATAAAAACTTAGCACCTTTCCAAATTCATTTGATTGGCTTGAATATGAAGAATGATGAAATAAATAATGCTTCATCAAAACTTTATGATGAATTAACTAGCGAAGGCTACGAGGTTTTATTTGATGATAGACTTGATGCTTCTGCTGGTTTTAAATTTAACGATGCTGATCTAATGGGTATGCCGGTTCAAGTTGTTGTCGGTGAAAAGAATTATAAAAATGGAAATGTTGAAATTAAAAATCGAAGAACCGGTGAAAAGGAAGTCGTGGCAATAAGTAATTTGAAATCAAAGCTGGAAGATTTATTAAGTTAATCCGCAGAGACGCAAAGTCGCTAAGTTTTCCTTTGCGTCTTCGCGCTTGCACGGCTGTGAACTAGACTTTGCGGTGAATATATGGAACATAAACTCTACTTAGTTTCAACTCCTATCGGTAATCCGGATGATATAACACTGCGAGCTCTAAAAATATTAAAAGAATCAGATATTATTGCTTGTGAAAAAATAAAACCCGCACGAAGAATTTTATCAACCCTTGGAATTCAAAAAGAATTAATTCCTCTCAACAGACATACAGAAGAAGAATCCGCAAAAGAAGTTTTAAAAATGATTCAAAGAGGAAAATCCGTTTCCCTTATATCTGACGGCGGTGCGCCACTATTTTCTGATCCGGGTCATTACCTTGTTGATTTGTGTATTGAGAGTAATATTCAGATTGTACCTGTGCCCGGAGCTAATTCTCTTATTCCCGCCTTAACCGGATCGGGACTTGATATTGAAAAATTCTATTATTACGGCTGGCTTTCCGCAAATACAGAAGAAAGACGAAGAGAACTAAATAGACTAAAAAACTTGAAAGAACTAATCGTAATTCTCGATACTCCCTACCGCCTTATAAAACTGCTGAAAGATGTGGAAATGATCTTCGGGAAAAAACAACAGATTGTAGTTGCATATAAACTAACGATGAATGATGAACACTTTTTCCGTGGCGAAATATCTCAGGTTCTACCGAAAATAGAAAAAAACGAACTCAAAGGAGAGTTTGTCCTTCTAATTGAAAATCGCAGTTAGATACCCTACCATTTTTGGCAAGAAATTTGTTCATTTGTACATGAAATTATAATTATTTTAGTTAATCTTAGTAAAAAAGAATAAATAGGAACCGGAGGAATAAATGTTACAGGTTCAGGATGTTGATTTAACACCGAATCCACAAGCTTTAAAGTTCATCTTAAATGAAAAGCTTTTACAGTTAGAAACCCGCAATTTTGCTAAAAAAGAGGAAGCTCAGAATGATCCGCTTGCAAAAGGTATTTTTGATATCGAGGGGGTAGTTTCGGTTTTTTATATGGATAGATTCGTCACAATTGAAAAAGATCCGAAAGCTAGCTGGGGACAAATTCAAAAGCCTTTTGTTGATTTTATTTCCAAATTTGATAAAAACCTCGTTCCTGCTGAGAAAGAAGTAAAAATTACTGAAGAAGAACAATCTGATGTATTGAGAAAAATTAATCAGATTTTGGATCAAAGAGTTCGTCCTGCTTTAGCCGGAGACGGTGGCGGTTTAGAAGTAACCGGCCTCGATGGAAACACTTTGAAAATACGTTATCAAGGTGCTTGCGGAACGTGCCCAAGTGCAATTAGAGGTACTTTAGTTGCTATCGAAAATCTTTTGAAGAGAGAAGTAAATCCAGCAATTGAAGTGATTTCAGACTTATAAAAAAAATTATAGCGCCTTAATTAATTAAGTCGCTACAAACTAATTTCCTTCCAGACTCAATAAGTAATCTGCAATAATTCCAAGATCTTTTACATCTAAATTTTCGTAAGACGGCATCATGATATTTCTAAATTGATTTGAATATTCGTCAAACCGTGGATCGTTGCTATAATCTGCAGGACTTCTTAAATAATTTATAAGTTCATCACGATTCCAATGTTTCTTCGCATTGTATAAACTTGGACCAAGATTTCTGTTTCCTCTCAAATCTTGACCGTGACATGCTGTACACCCATTTTGCTTTATTAATGTAAGTCCGGGAGCTTCTTGCGATACTTCCCGATTTGTTTGCTGCGAAGGTTCTTCTTGTAAATAATCATCTATATGATGAGGTACATTAACCGAATCATCTTTTACCAGATCGGATAAGACGAAGAGAAAAATAAAAACTAGAAGAAACGCTGTTACCCATTTTTGTGCATTTGTCATACATTTCCTTTCAATTCATTATTTCATTATTCATAAGACGAACTGTAAAATTAAGACTAGCGGGATTAATTTCAAAGTTAATTTGAAGTCTCCAGCAAAGCTTTATCATAATAATCTTTGTAAGCGATAACAGAATTTAAAATTGCATTTGCAATTTCTTTTTGACCCTTTTCACTTTTAAGATATGCTTCATCTTCTCGATTTGTTAAAAATCCGGTTTCAATAAGAACACTTGGCATCGAAGCCCCTACAAGAACATAGAATCCGGCTTGTTTAATCCCACGTGACGGAATTTTTGTATGTGCAGTCCACTTTTGATTTAGTATATCTGAAAATTTCTCGGAATAACGCATATAAGCCGAATGAGCCATACTTACTAGAATAAAATTCTCATCAGTTAATGCTTGATACCTGTTCGGATCTTCTTCAAAATGAATTACACTATTTTCAAATTCAGCAATTTCAATCGCGCGCTGAGTTCTACCGGGACGAAGTAAATAGACTTCAAATCCTCTTGTCGTACTCGGTTTTTGTTTTAAAGCATTACAGTGAATTGAAATAAATAATTTACCGTTTGCTTCGTTTGCAATTTTTCCACGTTTGAATAATTCAACAAAAGTATCGTTGTTTCTTGTATAGACGACTTTCACACCCGGTATTTTTTGTTCAATAAGTTTTCCAAGTTTTAACGCAATACCAAGATTTACGTCTTTTTCTCTAACACCGGTAACTCCGATTGCACCGGGATCTTTACCGCCATGTCCGGCATCAATAACCACTACATCAAACTTCCATTCATTAATTTTACTTACTAAATCAACTACCGGTTTATCAAACATTTTATTTTGGATAGAAATAAGAATATCATCACTCTCAACATCTCTGAATGTTTCATGAGCTGCAAAATTATCTTTCAATTGAAACTCAAGTTGAATATTTCCTGCTACGGTTTTTCGTTCAACTTTTTTCACCAACCCGGATGGTTTAACTTGTGTTATGCTCGGATCAACGCTTGTTCCTGTTAAAAATAAATACAGTGTATTATTTTTTATTGAGCTTCTATAACCCTTTAAATTCTTTTGGGATTTGAGTCTTATCATTGTTCCATTTGATTTTTCATCAATTGCCATATCATAAATATCATACTTTGATGCGACAACTGTTTTCGTATCCTTTTCTTTTACCGGTTCTGGTTTGGGTGAAACAACAGGCTTTTCATCTTTAATTGGTATGTCGGCGATTATCGGTGCAGATTTTTCTGTAATGCTTATATGTTTACGTCCATCATCATAATTTATTTCTTTTCCATACGCAAGTGAGAGTACTTTAGAAACATATATCATAGGTATCATTACATCATCTTGTACGAGTAAAGTGGATATTGGTAATTGAAATACATTTTGATTGTTATTGCTTCTATTAGTTAAAACGACAAATTGATTTCTGCCGGTAAGTTTTAGATTATATTCGCTGAATTTTAATTCAAGCTTTGCTGTCTCATCACTGTAATAGAAATTACCACCTAAAGCCAAAACGATCTCTTTTGCCGAAGCATAACTAATCCCTTTACGAGTAATGTAAGAAACATGTTCTGTTTTCCCATCAACCGATAAGCTTAGCTTAAGCATACGCTGTGCTTCAATACTCGATTGAACGAGAAAGAAAAATAAAACGATTACGATTGTATTTGAGATAAGTTTTCTCAACTTAACCAAGGAATGGAAATATAAATCCGGTTTTCTTTTTAAATGTTGCGTAATCTACAGGAAATCTTTTTAATAAAAGTTTCTCTTCAAGTTGAGCACGCAAAACAAATAAAGGAATTTGAACTATAATAACAATTGGTAAAACAAGATAACTTGCCAATGCCAAACCGGCACCAAGATCACTTAACAATTGAGAAATGTATTGGGGATGCCTGATTAATCTATAGGGTCCGTTTGTAACAAGTTCTTGTTTCTTCGAGATAATTACTTCTTGAGAATAATTCTTTCCGAGTGTTTTGTATGACCAAACTTGTATCCAAGAAAAAATTATGAAAATGATCAATCCAATTAATCTGTAAATATAAAATGGGTCAGATTCGGGTATCTCAAAAACTCCTAAACCAAATACACCAACAGCTTCTAAAATCAACACCAATGCTGCAATGTTAAGAGGCCATTTTTGCAAATAAGTCTTAGGCCGTTCAATAACTTCGCTCAACGATGACTTCAATCCCTTTTTAGCACCGGAAGCATTTGCAGTTATTGTCGCAAATAGATTAATACCTACAAGTAAATTAATAACATCCATTTAAGAAACTACTTTAATTGTTTTCTACAATATAAAATATTATTATAAAATATGCCTTTCCAAAATTGTTGGATGAGTTTATACTAAATATTTAGACAAGAAGTTTATACATGTAATTTTTACCAAATTTCTTTGAAAATAGTAAATTAGCTTAATTTTTTGGCAAATTTATGATAGTCTTTACTTAGCATAAAATTTGCATAGAATTATTTGGGCTTTTTCTCTAATTTAAATAGGAAAGATCGAAGGTATTTATGAATACCGGTCAAATGTTAATTACCATCGCCGCATTAATGTTATTGACTCTTGTGATTCTTAGGGTTAATAATAACTTCCTAAGTACTAACACAATTCTCATGGAAAACAAGTTCGGAGTGCTGGCTGTTTCGCTCGCCACGTCAATCTTGGAAGAAGCTAAAGGGAAAGCATTCGATCATAATACCGATACCAATACTGTTACTTCCTCAAACCAACTAAGCACTATTGGTCCTGAAAGCGGTGAAGTTTATCCCAACTTTAATGATTTTGATGACTTCAATGGTTTCTCCAAAATCGATAGTACATTACCTTCAGCACCTTTCAAAATTGAATGTGAAGTTCATTATATAAACCCGTCAAATCCAAATTTAACAACCGGTTCAAAAACATGGCATAAAAGGATGAATGTAACAGTATCAAGTGATTTCATGCAAGACACAATTAGACTTACTTCAATTTACAGTTACTTTTTCTTTAGGTAAACTTATGGGCTTTAGTACTTTAATAGACATAATGGGCTCCACAATTATTGGCGGAATGCTTTTGGTGATTTTATTCCGCATGAATGATACTGCAGTTGAGAATACTTACGTTTACGGAGGTGAACTTCTGGTTCAACAAAATCTTGTGGAAGTTGTTACCCTTCTTGAATATGATTTTAGAAAAATTGGCTATTGTGCTGATTGGTCGAAAATCCCTGATCCGGCCGATGCAATATTATCTGCTGATTCAAATGACATTACTTTTATTACCGATTTAGATTCTGATGGAAATATAGATACTTTAAGATATTTTACAGGCCCGACTAGTGAGTTAACAGGCACGGCTAATCCTCGAGATCGCATGTTATATAGGGTGGAAAATAATGAATCACCAAAGGGTGCAAATTTAGGTGTTACACAATTCAATATGGTTTTCTATGATGCAATTGGAGCAGTAATTCCTTTTCCGATAACTCAGCCAAGACAGATTTACACGATGCAAATAAATATTACAGTAGAAAATACAGATGCTTATGATGAAAATTATTCCTCTGCTTTCTGGCGACAAATTCGGCTTGCTGCAAGAAATTTAAAGAATAGGTAATCAAATGGGTGGAAAAGCTACAATATTATTAGTCCTTGGTTTTTCAATGATCTTTATGGTTGTCGGTTATAATTTTAACAACCTCACAAACAGATCAGTTGATAACTCAATAAATTATTTCTCAAAGACAACCTCATACAATATAGCCGGAGGCGGCGCAAATATGGCGTTGAATCAAATTTTTCTTGATCCAACTTGGCGTACAGGTTATAACAATCTAGGTATTGGCGATGGCAAAGTAACCGTTACGGTTACGGATACAGGTGATGAACTAGTTGTTACATCTGTTGGAACCTACGATGGAGAATCTTCGACTGTAATTGTTAAGTTAGCAGGAAGTAGTTATGCCAAATATGCATGGTATGCCGGAAATATGAGTTCAAAAGTATTTGTAACAGGTGATACCGTTTGGGGACCACTTCATACTCAATCAAAATTAAATATTGGAGGAAATCCCGTATTTTGGGGAAAGGTAACCGCATTAAAAGGTATTAATCCATCTGAAAAGAATTTAGCAAAACAAGGTTATTTCCCAAAATTTTATGGTGGTTATGAATCAGGTGTTGATATGCCAATTCCAAACAATTACCAGTTTACAGATCAAAAAGCTGCGGCACTTGATGGTGTGTCAAGCGGAGGTTCATCATATTTTACAGGGACAGATGTTTGGTTAACTTTTAACGCAGATGGAACGGTAACTTATAGAACAGGAACCGGAAGTGATAGCTCGACATATAGTGCTCCTATTACTGAATCTCTATCCACTTTCGCACCTAATAAAATAATCTATGTTGGTTTTGGAAATGTTTATACATCCGGGACAGTAAAAGGTAGGATAACCATTGCTGCAGGAGAATCTTCAGGCTCGGGTCATGGCAACGTTTATTTAGTTGATGATTTAGTTTATACACAACCCCCAATGGTTTGGGATGCGACCGAAGGAAATTACGCAGTAAATAAGAACTCAACTGACATGTTGGGAATTTTAGCAAGTAATAATGTTAGAGTTGCAAACACAACAGCAAATGTAGCCGATAAAGATATAAATTTACATGCCGCAATATTTGCCGCTCAAGGTGGATTTGAAATGGAAGACAAAACCATTCCCGAGAGTGGAACGCTTAAACTTATGGGAAGTGCGGTAGCCGCTAAAGAAGAGCAAATTGCTATTGCCAATAGTTCGGGCATCATTGAGCACGGTTATAGAAGACATGTTGTCTATGATGAAAGAATGTTAAATGCCGTTCCCCCACTCTTCCCATCAACGGATAAATTTGAAATTGTTTCTTGGTATGAGTAGTCAAAAGTTTTTTTTCATAATGAGGCAATTTATCAATTTATTACATACCTTTTTAAACTTTGTTGGGATTTCTAACTAATTTCAGCGTGTTTTCTAGCATGATTTTTGCGTAACTAATTGTTTATCTTTAGTAATTATCAGACAATTGTAGAAAAAAAATTATGGGCGGAAATTTATTAATAACATTAGGGGCTTTAAGTTTAGTAGGTTTATTGGTTTTAACAACCAATAATAACATCATGAATAATAATGTTACTGTTGCGGAAAGTGAAATTGTTATCACTGGTATTTCTTTAGCACAATCGCTGATAGATGAGATTAAAACGAAAGCGTTTGATCAAGTGGAAATAACCGGAACTATAGATTCACCATCTGATTTATCATCAACACTCGGTCCTGAAGCAGGTGAAAACGTGACAACACCAGATACTTCTAGCTCACAGGCGTATTTATCTCTTTCTGCTTACAATGATGTGGATGATTATAATGGATACTCAAGGACTGTTGATACCGATATTGCCGAGAATTTTACACTAACATGTACAGTTCAATATGTTCAGGTTTCAAATCCGGACATATTATCCGGGACAAGAACATATAGCAAATTAATTACGGTAACAGTTACAAGTCCCTTTTTCACGACTCTTCCATCAGTTCAGATGAAAAGTGCAATTACTTATTAGGTAATCGATGGCATATTTATTAGAAATAGTTGGTTCATCATTTATAGGCGGAATGATAATTTTTATCATTCTTAATCTAAATTCTAATGTAATGCAGAATGCCGGTGAAATGTCTTTTGATAAAATTGCACAGGAGAATCTTACTTCGTTAGTCGAAGAAATAGAATATGATTTAAAGAAAATCGGTTATAGATCACCAGATCCTAAAATAGTTTCTGTTGATACAAATGCAATTACTTTTAGATATGATATTGACAACAACGGAAGTGTTGAAACAATTTCATACTTCACAAGTGATACAACTATATTGAGTAATACTCCGAATCCAAGAGATATATTTTTATATAGAACCGTAAATGGAAGCCAACCTCAAACAAGTAATTTAGGAGTTACCCGTTTCAGGTTGTGGTATTATGATGCTTCTGGAAATTTAACTTCAACACCGGCGGATATACGTTCCATTAAATTTGCATTGAATGTCGAGAGTCTCTTTACCTATAATGATGAATATGTAACGACTTATATTGAAAGACTAATTCAACCAAATAATTTGAGATAGTTATGAGTGGAAAAGCAGTATTAATATTAGTACTTGGTGCGGCAATGGCTATTTCTTTAGCTTTTATAAATATTTCGGAAAATTCGGTACAAGCTACAGATAATATGGTTAGATACTACAATCAACAGAATGCGTTTAATATTGCTCAAACAGGAATACATATGTCACTTCGCCAATTAGCTGATTCAAGTTCTTGGCGAACAGGCTTTTCAAATATAAATATCTTTAATGGAAATTTGACTACTACTCTAGCAGATACAACATTAGATTCAATAAATGTTGTGATGATCACTTCTACAGCAACTGTCGGAGCCGGAACAAACTTAGCTGCTTCACAAACCTCAAGAGCTTATGCACAAATTGGTGGAAGCGGATACATGCCTGCTGCTGTGTTAGCAGCAATTACAACAAACAATCAAGTTGAAACGAGTGGTACTCTCATTGTTGATGGAAGAGATCACGATATTAATGGAAACTTAATTGGTGGAACCGGCACCCATGCGATTTGGACAACAAATTCATACAACCGAAAAGGTAATTCAAAACTTGGTTCTTCTGTCAGCGGAACAGATTATGCTCCAGCAAAGTCTGAAGATGATAATTATCGTTTAGAAGGGCAGACATATCCCGGAGGTTCTTATCCCGATAATCCTGATGAAGTTTTGGGAGGAGCCGCCATGGGTTATCCGGCCGGCACTTTAAAATCAATTGCAATGAGCGGAAAAGGCGGTAGTCAATATGTTACAAATCCTGCTCTCCTTTCGAATCCCCTGAAGGGAGTTACTTATGTTGAACTAGCTTCAGGCGGAACATGGAATCCTGCCAACATTCAGGGGGAAGGGATATTGATAGTTCATAATTCTACGAAAGATGCTGTCATTAAAAATATAAATTGGTCTACGTTTAAGGGGTTAATCATTGCGGACGATATTGTTCATGTTCATGCTGATATAATCGGTGCTTTGATTGGTTTATCACCCTCACCTTCAAGCGGAAACCAGATTGGAAATGGAACCGGACATGTAAAGTACTCTACCGAGGCAATTAAAAAAGCAACCACTATTGGCAGTGGAGGTTTAACCTCAGGTAATAGCTCATCAAATGTTGTCGCATGGTGGGATTAATCTAGAATATTTCTTAAAGCCTCACTTAAATCAGTATATCTAAATTGAAAGCCGCTTTCTAGAGTTTTCTTTGGAAACACTTTTGATCCTTTCGTTACTACTTCTACGGCTTCTCCCAATACAAGTTTTAATACAAATTCCGGGATTTTAAATATTGATGGACGATTTAATATTTTACCAATTGTTAATGAGAATTCATTCATTGTTACAACATTTGGCGCAACTCCGTTGAATGCACCGTGAATTTCATTATCTACAGCATAAATAAAAAGAGCTGCAATATCAGCAATATGTATCCATGGCATCCATTGTTTACCACTACCGAGTGGACCACCTATAAAAAATTTAAATGGTGTTAACATTTTGGCTAATGCACCTTCAGTTTGCTCTAGCACAATTCCTGTTCTAATGCTTACTCTTCTAACACCGCATTTTTCAACATTTGTTGCTTCCTCTTCCCATTTTTGTGTTACATAAGATAGAAATCCACTGCCATGTTCAGAATTTTCATCAACAATTTTATTGATAGAATTATCATAAAATCCAATTGCAGATGCACAAATAAAGACCGGCTTTCTTTTTGATTTGCAAATTGCATCTACTAAATTTTTTGTTCCGATAAATCTGCTTTTTTCAACTTTGTTCTTATGTGATGTAGTCCATCTTCCTCCCATAACATTTTCACCGGCGAGATGAATTACAGAATCGGCTTCATCAATTTGTTCAGTCCAATTTCCGAGTAAGTCATAGTTCCATTCCACATAATTGAATGCCCCCGGAATTTTTAGCTTGGCTGAATTAGGATTTCTAGAAAATACAACAACCTCATCACCTCTCTCAATTAATTTAGCTGCTACCTTTGAACCAATTAATCCAGTTGCCCCGGTAAGAATTATTCTTTTCATATCTTTTCTCGATTTATATAATAAACGTATATTTGCCCTGAAAAGTTTACAAAGACTTGTTGTAAAACAATAATACAAAAATATATTTATTTCATTATCGGAGTTGTAATGTCAAAAGAATTTTATAGAAATGCCAAAGCCTATGATGTGGCATTTTTAGATAGAGAGTTTGACCTTGAATGTGACTTCTTAGAATGGTGCTTTAATAATTTATCAAATATTAAAAAAACTAAAAAACAAAATCGCTTTCTCGAGTTAGGTTGCGGACCTGCTCGTCATGCTAGAGAATTTGCAAAACGAAATTGGAAATCAATCGCCTTAGATCTATCGGATGAAATGATTGAATATGCAATCCATGAAGCAAAAAAAGAAAATCTTGATTTAACCGGTATTGTAGCAAACATGATTGACTTCAAGTTAGATAAAAAGGTAACGCTCGCTACCACTTTAATGGAAAGCATTGCTCATATAACTAGAAATGAAGATATGGTAGAGCACTTCAAATCTGTTGCTGCAAATTTGAAAAAGGGTGGGTTATATATTATCGAAGCAACTCATCCCCAATTTTATTTTCCTGATGATGAACCGAATACATGGTTTTCAAAGGAAGGAAATTTTTCTGTCGAAATAACTTTTGGTGATCCTAACGATTCGTACAATTCTTTAAATCAAACTTGGCTTTCTACAACACGATTGAAAATCAAAAATGGAAATGCCCCTCTAGTTACAACCGAGAGTAGAAGTGAAGTTAGATGGTATTTGCTTCAAGAAATGAAATTGCTAATAGAAAAAGCTGGCGTTTTTGATAAAGCTTGGTTCTTTGGAAGTCTTTACTTTAACCCGCCTAAACCACTTGATGAATCTGAGGATTCAGATGCAATGGTTATTGTATTACGAAAAGCAAAAAATAAGGGAAAGAAAATAGAATTTAATATTTAGAGGCATAATGATTATTAAATTTATAACGGCAATATTTTTCACTTGCTCAATTTACTTTGCTCAAACTTATGAGTTGAAAGGAAGAATAATTGATGCCGTTACGGGAGTCCCCCTCAGTTTCGCAAATATTAGAGTATTGGAAACTTCAAACGGAACCGCAGCAAGTGTAACAGGCGAGTATTCTTTAAAACTAACCGAAGGTTTTTACAAGTTTGCAGCATCATTTATCGGATACGAGACAGATACAATAAATA
>QZJX01000104.1 GCA_003599395.1 Ignavibacteriales bacterium
AGAGAATTCATCTAGGACTTTCACTCAAAATTTTGGTTTGGTTACCGGATTAGTAGCTTCATTACTTGCTTATCTCTTTATTGAATTTGATTCTTCAAATACACTTTTGTCACCAATGGCTTCAATTGCGATATTAATGGCTGTCTGGTGGATTACCGAAGCAATTCCATTGGCTGCAACAGCTTTGATACCTTTAGCGCTTTTCCCAACGCTTGGAGTTTTAAATGGTGAAGAAACAGCTACCTCATATATAAATTCGACAATCTTTCTTTTTCTAGGTGGTTTCTTAATTGCATTGGCAATGGAAAAATGGAATCTGCACAAACGGATTGCACTAAAGATCATTCGTTTGTTCGGGGGCAAGCCCAATTATATAATACTTGGATTTATGATAGCTTCTGCATTCCTTTCAATGTGGATTTCGAATACCGCAACTGCAGTAATGATGCTGCCAATTGGTTTATCTATTTTAATTCAGTTAGAAGAAGAATTCGATGTTGAGCGAACACACAAATTTTCGGTTGCTTTAATGTTGGGAATCGGTTATTCGTGTTCGATTGGTGGTATTGCCACAATTATAGGAACGCCGCCAAATTTATCATTCACTCGAATTCTAAAAATTGTTTTCCCGGAAGCGCCGGAAATTTCTTTCGGTGATTGGATGATGCTTGGCTTACCGATTACTATTATTATGCTTACTGTTGCTTGGATAATGTTGACAAAAATTTACTTCAAGTTCTCTAAGGATTTAGTTATAGACACAAACATAATTAAAAAGGAGCAAAAGCAAATTGGTAGAATGCAATTTGAAGAAAAAGTTGTTGCGTTTGTTTTTGCTATTACTGCACTACTTTGGGTCTTTAGAAGTGATCTTCAATTGGGAATAACAGTAATTCCCGGGTGGTCGAATTTATTTGGGAATCCCGGTTATATAAATGACGGAAATATTGCAATTGGGATGTCAATTATACTTTTCGTTTTCCCGACGAGGAAAAGTGTAATAAAATCAAAAACTGTACTTGATGGTTCTGTTTTTAAAAAAGTTCCATGGGGAATTATATTGTTATTCGGAGGTGGATTTGCATTAGCAAAAGGTTTTGTTTCAAGCGGATTATCGGAATATATTGGTTCATCATTTGCCGGACTTGGAAATATCTCGCCTATCATCTTGATAATACTTGTAGCGCTGTTCATAAATTTTTTAACCGAACTAACTTCCAATACTGCGACTACAGAAATGATTTTACCAATTCTAGCTTCAGTTTCAGTTGCGATCGGAATTAATCCATTATTATTAATGATAACGGCAACACTTTCAGCATCAATGGCATTTATGCTGCCGGTTGCAACTCCACCTAATGCAATAATTTTTGGAAGTCAGCGTGTAAAAATTCATGAAATGGTTAAAGCCGGGTTTGCTTTAAATATTATTGGAGTTATTGTTGTCGCCGCAGTTGTTCTAGTTATCGGTATATTAGTATTTAATATTGATTTAGAAATTATGCCTCACTGGGCAAAATAATTATTTGGGCGGATGAATTACTTCATAGATAGACGAATAATCTTTCTCGCTTAATTTTTGATCAAGCCCTTTTCTAATTACTTTTTCTACACCTTCCAAAAGTAGAGTATTTATTCCACCTTCGTTAAATTGACTTATCATCAGCCTGACATCTTTCAATAAATGTTTTAAAGGAAAATTTGGGTTACTGAAATCACGCTGCATATAATTCGGTAACTTCTTATCAAAAGTTGGCGCATACAATGCGCTACCTCTTAAAATATCCATAAACTTTTCAACGTCAACATTTCTTTCTCTCAAATAACCGAGACTCATTGAGAAAGCTGCAGTTTCGCTAGCTATAAGTTGATTCAAAGCAAGTTTAATAGCAGACGCTTTCCCAACCTCACCAATAAAAACTATTTTATTGCTGAAGGAACTAAACAATTTTGAATATTTTTTTTCGTCTTCCTCTTGTCCGCCAATCAATACAATTAATTTTCTTTCATCTATTTGCGGTGTGCTACCCAATACCGGGGCTTCAAAATAATGCCCCTTAAGTTTATTAATTCTATTTTGTAACAAAATACTTTCATTAGGTGAGATTGTGCTCATTTGAATTATTGTTTTGTTTTCAAAGGATAAATCCTCAGTAAACAAAACATTTGTAATAGCATTGTAATCAGATACGACTAATAAAATCACATCTGTTGCTTCAATTAATTCTTTAACTGAATTAAACGAATAAATTCCCTCGTTTTGTAAATCCTTCGCTTTTTCTTTGGTTCTATTATATATAGCAATATTAAATCTGGCTTGTTTAATTTTTATGGCCATAGGTTTTCCCATTAAGCCGGCACCTATTAATCCAATATTCATTTCTATCCTTTTATTTTGCCAATGATGATAAATCTAACTCTATTTCTTCTTCGGAATAAAAAGGTTCACCATAATCCTTTCCTATCTTAAACCCAAAATATTTTGCTCGTGCTTCAATAAATTTTAAAAAGTTCATTTGACTTATAAATGTCTGGGGTTCTCCGGATTTATCTTCTTCATTAAAAAATTGTGTTCCGTAAGCTTTCATCGATTTCATTTTGGTTTCGAATGTCTCACTTATATCGTTTATAAATGACGGAGTGAATTCGTAGTACTGCATATAGTAAAATATTTTTTTTGGTCTAAATGGATTTTGCATGTTTCCGGCATGTTGAGTTTGAATTTTTGTTAACCCGCTGAAAAAGAAAGCTTCTTTGACGATTCTACTAGTTCCAATATGATCGGGATGACGATCATTAAAATATGGCGCAAAAATAATTTTTGGTTTGTAGTATCTAATTTGCTTTACAACTTCAAGAACAAACTTGTCGTTTAATTTTAGTTTACCGTCTGGCAGTCCAAGATTTTCACGCACGGTTAACCCTAATATTTCAGAAGCCTTTTTTGATTCTTCTTTTCTAATTTCTTCACTTCCTCTTGTGCCTAATTCACCTTTGGAAAGATCAACAATTCCAACTTTAAGACCATCTTTCGAAAATTTTGCGATTGTTCCACCCATAGCAAGTTCAGCATCATCGGGGTGAGATGCAAAAACAAGAACATCTAGTTGCATAATATTTCCTTTACTTATCAATAAGTGTTTATAAATATCTTTATAAAAAATTACAAAGTAAAATTTGAGATGAGAAGTCTTTTGATGTAAACAAATCACTTTGAGATTTCATGGAAAAGATTATTTTAGCTGTGGAGACATTATTGTCTTATTTAACTTATCAAGGAGGGAGCAGTGAAAAAAATTACAATTTTAATGCTGCTTGTTTCTGCATTAGCTGTTCATGCTCAATCAAGCGTAGGTGGTTACATTGGTTTCGGACGATCCGCGTTTAGTTTTGAAGATTTTACGATCGATCCGGATGCTCAAGCAGGTTATGTACCTATAGGTGTTCAGATCACATTAGGTGATGGAATGCTGCAGTTTGGGGCTGAAGCTAGTTATTCGGCTGTACCATTCAAGTTTGAATACGAGGAATCCGGTAGAAAGGTTGGTGATATTTCTGTTACCCAATTGTTTCTAGGGGGTTTTCTAAGAATTAATATTGGCAACGAAGCAATTCAACCATATGTTAAAGCGGGCGGCGGTGCTTATATGGGTAAGTTAAAGTGGGAACCTGAAAAAGCATTCGAAGCAATGGCTCCTGAAGATGAAATGGATTTTAAAACTGCATTTGGATTTTACGGTTCTGTCGGCATTGATATTAAACTCGGAAAAACTTTAGCAATCTTTGGTGAAATTCCATTTCATATTGTATCGAGGAAATTAGACATCGAAGGTGTTGATGACGATGATATCGATCCTATTACTGCAAACAATTATGCGATAATTGCAGGTGTTAGAATTCTATTCAAATAAAAATTAGAGGGGACATGTTCCCCTCTTCTATCTCACGATTATCACAACGTTTCATTATATTTATCATTTCAAAAATCATCGAAACTTATGAATCAAAAATATGAAGCAGTAATTGGATTAGAAGTCCATGCTCAACTGCTGACAAATACAAAATTATTCTGTGGATGCTCAACAAAATTTGGTTTGCCTCCAAATACAAATGTTTGTCCGGTTTGTCTTGGTCATCCCGGTACGCTTCCTGTGACCAATAAACAAGCAATCGAATTCAGCGTGTTAATGGGTCTAGCCGTTAATTGCAGAATTAATAAGAGTTCAGTTTTTGCAAGGAAAAATTATTTCTATCCCGATCTTCCAAAGGGTTATCAGATTTCACAATTCGAAGAACCAATATGCGAAGATGGATTTATTGAAATTTCTTACGAAGATGAAAAACTAAAAATTATTCGTATAAAAAGAATTCATCTCGAGGAAGATGCCGGAAAATCAATTCACGATCAAGGTTCGGGAACCTTAGTTGATTTAAATAGATGCGGAACGCCGTTAATTGAAATCGTAACAGAGCCTGATATTTCCTCGGCTAAAGAAGCTTATGAATATCTTACTTCGCTTAAACAAATAATTACTTACCTTGGAATATGTGATGGAAATATGGAAGAAGGTTCTCTCAGATGCGATGCAAACGTTTCTGTTAGATTGAAAGGTGAAAAAGAATTGGGTACTAAAACCGAAGTTAAAAATATGAACTCCTTTCGCAATGTTGAAAGAGCAATCGATTTTGAGATAAATCGCCAGGTTGAAATTATTGAAGATGGCGGCATCGTTACGCAAGAAACATTATTGTGGAATGCCGATCTTAACGAAGTATTCCCCATGCGAAGCAAAGAAGAATCACATGATTATAGATATTTTCCCGATCCAGATTTATTGCCAGTAATTGTTAGTGAGGAATGGAAGAATAAAATTGTAAATTATATGCCGGAACTTCCTAAAGTTAGAAAACAACGATTTATTAATGACTATAAAATTCCGGAATACGATTCCGAAATTTTGACTAGTTCAAAAGAGCTGGCTGATTATTACGAAAATGTCTTAAGAGTAACCGACGACTACAAATCCGCAAGCAACTGGGTTATGGGCGATATACTAAAAGTAATTAATGAAAATAAAATATCTATTACTGAATTTATTGTAAGTCCGGATAACATCGGGAAGTTGATAAATTTGATAAACAATAAAACTATAAGCACAACAATTGGTAAAGAAGTTTTTGCTGAATTGCTGAAAGAAAATAAAGATCCGCAGATAATTATTAACGAAAAAAATCTTGTCCAAATTTCGGATTCATCACAATTAGAAACAATTATTGATGAAATTATCGCTTCAAATGAAAAACAAGTTGAAGAATACAGAAACGGGAAAGAAAAAGTATTGGGATTTTTAGTTGGACAAATTATGCGTGAAACTAAAGGAAAAGCAAATCCTCAAGTAGTAAACGAAATATTGATGCAAAAATTGAAAGGTTAGGTTATTTTTTGATTTCCAACGGTCTTACAACCATTATTCCGGTTTGCTGCTTAATTGATTGAATATATTCGGCGAGAGGTTTTTCTGATATTTCAATTTGCTTCCCAACGTTTGGAGCATGTAATAAATGAATTCGTCCATCATCCATTCTAATGGCAATTCCTGTGTGTGAAATATCAAGTCCTTTTATATTTGTTGTTATACCGAGTATATCACCGGGTTCGATCTTTTCTTCGATCAATTTAATTTTGTCTTCGGGTATATAAAAATAATCACGAGAAGAAATTTCATTTTCTATTTTTTCTATTTCTTCAACTAATGCCGGATTCGCTTTTAACTGCATGTATGAATTCGGATGCGTGCTCATAAAATTTACATTGTTTTGATAAGGAATGCCTCCAATTTCATTTGTAATATCTCTTGCGATTCTTCTTGCATCCATGTCAAAAATCCAATCGGAAAAGTAATGTAATCTTGACGGATACTCATTCAATTTTCCATTACGATATCTTATATTTTCTAATTCACTTTGGAAACAGGCAAATGTAGTATCACCAAGTTTAATGCATCTGGCAAAAACGAGTGAGGCTTCTAGAAATGTGTAGCAATCCAATCCAGTAAGATGAACAACTAATTTTTCATCAACTCCTCGTTCAAGTGTATGTGCTTCATAATCTAAACCTAAAAAGCTTTTTCCGATTTCAATAATTACTTCATCAATAGGCTTTTCAAACAGATCTTTCTCAAAAGCTAACTTGAATTTTGTTTTGCAGATTTCAATATCATTATTAGTAAAAACTGCTTGAGCTGAGGTACTCAGAACAATAAGGATTAGAAAAAGAAATTTCCTTATCATATCGGGAAATCCCCTTCGGGTAATTGAGGCGTTGCAGCGCCTTCCGGAATTTGAGTTTGAAACAATTCCCTATTTTCAAAACGAGCATAGTCTTTTATAAATTGTAGTTTTACTTCACCAATAGGTCCGTTACGTTGTTTGCCTATAATAACTTCGGCAACACCGGCAATATCTTCCATGCCTTCTTTTTCCTCAAAGTAAACTTCGGGACGATATAGGAAAAGTACAACGTCTGCATCTTGCTCAATTGAACCGGATTCACGTAAGTGTGAAAGCATTGGTCGTTTATCCGATGATTGTTCGACTGCTCGGTTTAACTGCGATAATGCAATTACCGGAATTTCTAATTCTTTAGCGAGTGCTTTCAACGATCTTGATATGATTGAGATTTCACGTTCACGGCTTTCAGCTCTAAAACTTGAACTCATTAATTGGAGATAATCTATCATTATCATTCCAATTTTCTTTTCGGTTTTAAGTCGTCGAGCTTTGGCGCGCAATTCTAAAACATTTAATGCAGGAGTATCATCAATGTAAATCGGTGCTTTACTTAATTTGTGAACAGTTCGGCTAATCTTAGCACCTTCTTCGGCTCTGAATTTTCCCGTTCTTACACTGTGAGCGTTAATACGAGCTTCCGCTGAAATTAGTCTGGTTGCTAACTGGATAGTTGACATTTCAAGACTAAAAAGTGCGATCGGAACTTTGTGTTCAATTGCGGCATTGCGTGCAATCGAAAGTGCAAAAGCAGTTTTTCCCATAGATGGTCTTGCAGCAATAATAATTAAATCCGATTTTTGAAAGCCGCCCAACATGTCATCCAATTCATAAAAACCTGAAGGGACAGAAAAAGTAGAAATATTTTTATTGTGTATTGCTTCAATTAATTCCAATGCTTCACGAACAGCAACTTCCATCGTTTTATAGGTTTCCTTAGTACTTGCTTCGGAAATACTGAATATCTTTGCTTCTGCTTGATCTAGAAGGTCGAAAACATCTTCTTGTCCTTGGAAAGCATCTGTGGCTATTTCAAATGAGGTTGAGATTAATTTACGCAAAATCCATTTTTCTAAAATTACTCGTGCATGGTAATCAATATTTGCTGCTGAAGAAATATCTTCCGAAAGCTTGCTTAAATAAGCTGCTCCGCCAACCTCTTCAATTTTCCCATCTTTTTTTAATTCTTCGTAAAGAGTAACCGTGTCAACCGGTTCACTTGAGTCATACAATGAAACTATAGAATTAAAAATGTGAGTGTGTTTCTTATCGTAGAAATATTCCGGCTTTAAAATTTCAATTGCTTTTGGAACTGCTTCCCCGTCAATCAACATTGCGCCAAGAACCATTCGTTCCACATCCAGAGCTGCCGGTGGTTGGTTTGAATACTTCTTTAAATTATCGAGATCAATATTTTTTCCGTTACCTTTTGACATTATTTCTTACCTGTAAGATCGTCATATAACTTACGAAATTTTTGCACATCTTCCCAGCATCCTCTCTTCCAGTTTGGGTTTCTAAGTAAAGCCGCCGGGTGATATGTTGCCATTACTTTTATTCCATCCAGTTCATGAACTTCTTCACGAAGTTTTGAAAGTGTTAATTTTTTGTTTAATAATTCAATCGCAGCGATCCTTCCAAGACACAAAATCACTTTTGGCTTGATCAGTTCAATCTGTTTCATTAAATGTGGTTTACATTTTTCTACTTCCGAAGGCAATGGATCGCGGTTATTAGGCGGACGACATTTTAAAATATTAGCAATATACACTTCTTCTCTGGTAAAATTGATTGCTTTTAAAATATCCGTCAACAACTTACCAGCTCTTCCGACAAATGGTTCACCTTGTTTATCCTCTTCTGCACCGGGCGCTTCTCCGATCAACATTACATCAGCAGTTGGATTTCCAACTCCAAAGACAAAATTTGTTCTCGTTTCGCTTAACGGACATTTAGTGCATTTATGAATTTTATCAAATAGTTCTTCTAAATTTTTTGATTTCTGAAAGTCTTCTTGAAATAATTTATCAGTCATAAGCTCCACTTTTTTCTCTGCGACAGTTTCTTGCCGTGGTTCCGAAACGAGATATTTTTCCTTTACTTTTATCTCAACATGCTCAAATAGTTCATCGCCAAAGACTTCTTGCTGATCTTTGATAGCTTCAATTATGAGTTTTTTGATATCCAATTTCAGTTTTCGTTTTATCGTTTCGGGACTTCGAAAATACATAAAAATATTATGTGGTGCTGAAGAAATCGGGAGGAAAAATTTTGAATTGTAAAAAAAAGGGAGGCAGTGCCTCCCTCAAAAATTAAGCTTCTTCGTCCTTATAACGGAATTCAATTTCACCTTTGGTTAATTGTTCCAATGCTTGAAGATGCGGTTTATTTCTACTTTCAAATTCTAATGAAAGTTTTAATTGGTCCGGATTTTCTTTTTCTTCAAATTCATCATCGTTGCCGGGATTCATAGTATCAACAAGTGTTTTGAATTCCAATTTTGTTTGATCGTTTATTATTCTTGCTTTTTTTGCTGCGACAATAACTGCCTCATAAATATTGGCAGTTTCGGTTTCCAATTTGCTTAATTCAATTGGTCTGATTGGCATTTTATTTTACTCCTGATTAATAATTTCGTTTTTAATTATTGCTTTTACTTCATCTATTGCACTTTCAAGTTTGTTGTTGATTACAACGTAATCAAATTTATCTTTATACTCCAATTCCATTTCTGCTCTTTCAATTCTTTTTTGTAAATCTTCATCGGATTCGGTTTTTCTGTTGATCAACCTTTCCTTTAATATCTCTTTACTCGGAGGTGCAATAAATATAAGAACGGCATTTTTGTATTTCTTTTTAATTCTAACAGCACCTTTAACATCAACTTCGAGAAGAACGGATTTATTATTACGAAGGTGTTCTTCAACAAAGCTTTTTAAAGTGCCGTAATAATAATCATAAAATTTTTCCCATTCAATGAATTCATTATTCTCTATTTTTTGTTTGAATTCATCTTCTGAGATGAAAAAATAGTCTTTCCCGTTAACCTCTACACCACGTCTTTTTCTGGTTGTTGCAGATATAGAAAAAACCAAATCATTAAATTCACGTAATAATTTTCTAACAATCGTTGTTTTACCCGACCCACTCGGCGCAGAAAAGACAAAAAGCTTAGCAGTGTTATTCAATTTTACTCTATGTTTTGGAGTTGTTCTCTAATTTTTTCTAATTCTTCTTTTATCGAAATTCCACAAGCAGAAATTTCTGCGGAGACAGATTTACTATTAATTGTGTTTGCTTCGCGATTCATCTCTTGAGAAATGAAATTTAATCTCCTTCCCGAAGGTTCATTCATATTAATCGCGTCTCTGTACATTTTAATATGGCTTCGCAATCGAACACATTCTTCCGTTACATCATATTTTTCAGAAAGGAAAGCTAATTCTTGCATAAGTCTATCTTGATTATCAATCAAATCCGATGCAAGTTTTATAGCTCTATCTTTTAACTTTTCAAAATATTGTTTGATTGATTCCGAACTTAACTTCTCTATTTGAAAAATATTGTCTTCAATAATCTTTAATCTTTTTTCAAAATCTATTGCAAGTTCAGCACCTTCTTTTTTGCGCATTTCCTCTAAAGAATCTAAGGCTTCGTTAATCGATTGAGAAATCAATTTATATTCTTCTTCTTTAGCATCTTCTGTATCGTTCATAAAATAACTTTGGTAATTTAGAATATGTTCAAGTTTGATTTCTTCTTTAATATTTGCGGATGATTTTATTCTCTCGAGTAGTTTAACCGTAGCGTTGAGTCCATTTAAATCAATATCAGATAACTGATCGTCTATCCCTTCATGTTTTGCCGTTATCGTAACATAAAGTTTTCCTCGAGAAATTCTTTTCTTTACTTGCTCACGTAAATCTAATTCATATTGATAGAAAGCTTTAGGTAATCTGAGAGACAAATCAAGATATCGGCTGTTTACACTTTTAATCTCAGTTTCAACAGAAAAACCATTTTTTTGAATGGTGGATTTACCAAAGCCGGTCATGCTATTAAGCATATTTTTCCTTAAAAAAGATGACTTTAAATTTAATCAAAATAAGAGTGGGATTCAAAGAAAGAATGAACTAAAACGCTTCCCCGATTCCGAAATGAAACTCGAAGGTCTCTGAGAAAAGCGATTTTTTGAAGAAAGAACGTGGGTCATCCGGGTCATAAACTTTAAACCCAAAATCAATTCTGAAAGGAGCAAAATCGGAATAGTAGCGAAGACCGAAACCTGCGGCTACTGCAATATTATCCAATCGAAAATCCGACGGATGATTCCAAACATTACCGTAGTCTAAAAATAGTGCTGAGCCCAATTTGCCTGTGATTCTGTTTCTTGTCTCAATCGAACCTTCCATTATAAAGAATCCACCAGGTATAAGGTTTCGCAAAAGTACTGATTCCAACTCATCCGGAGTGGGATTAGCACTTAGTTCACCTTGGTTTTGGGGCGGCACTAATTCTCTTGTTTTCCATCCACGATTTGAATTGCTTCCACCTGCATAAAATCTTTGATTGAAAGGAATTTCAAATTGATCACCTTGATAAGTTTGTATAGTACCCAATCTAAATTTCATTCCAAAAGCATCTTCGGGCGAGTCATAAATTGGGAAATAAAATGTACCGGTAAATAGAGCTTTAAAGTAGAGAGGATTCTCGAAAGCGTCTCCTGCAATTTTATTTGCTAAATAACTAAGCGAATTTCCATCCTCAAGCAACAATGATAATGTATATCCGCGTGTAGGGAAAAGCAAACTATTTGCTTTATTTACACTTATATCCGCGTTAAGAATGGATATGGTCTTTTGACTTGTTAGATCAGAATCCGGTGTTAAAAATTGTGTAATTAAACTGTCAACAAATTCAACGGGAAGCTCCGGAGCCTGATTTCGATAATATTTAAAGAGAACATCGTAGGTATAATCATATGAGAAAACATAACTCGAACGCTCGACGTTTAATCCTAGTATTAACGAAGTTATATACGTAAATCTTGGAAGTTCAATATCAAAACTGAGTTTGCCACCGAGTAAAGTTGCATTATATTCACTTCTTCTTTTTTGAAGTGTATAATATGTTTCAAGTTTTGTGTTTATACTTCTCCCAAATAAAAATGGTTGTTCGATTATTCCACGAAGATCGACGTATCCATAAATATTTGTATCGCTTAGAGATGGATTAGAAATTAATTGTGAAATATCTTGTGCTGCGGTTGAAACACTCAGAGTAAGTTTACGAGCATCACCAAGAAAATTTTTCCGAGAATACGACAGCCCCACACCTAAATTGAATGCATTATCTTCATTATTAATTACTAGTTCGGGAGAAAGTTCATTCATAAGTCCGACATCTGCATTAATGGCAATCGGTACATAATTTTTATTAGTATCAGCCACAACTCCAGAAATAAGAACCGAGGAAAATAAATTAGTTCTGTAAAGTCTTACTTGTGAGCGTTGAAGTTCATAAAAGCTATAGTAATCATTAGAATCAATGTTAGCAATTCTGTCCAAGAGTTCATCCGAAACTTCATCAGCACCGGGGCCACTTTTGTTGATTCTAACTTCACTTACTCGGTATCTATCGCCGGTATCAAAGTTCATGTAAACATCAACTTTATCGACTAATGTATCGACTCTAATTTCAGGAGGATCAGAAGTTATTAACATATGTCCGAAATCCAGGGCCAGTCTCATAATTTGAGATCTGATACGAGAGACTTCTGCTGCAGAATAAATTTCTGAGGTATCTATTTTTATTAATTCATTTACTTCATCTGCAATTTGCCAAGCAATGTTTTCCAGCCCGGTGACTTCAAGTTTTCTAAAAAATGCGGGATCATTTTCGTTTATTTCATAGATTAATTTAGCGGTATTATTCGCTGTATCGAGTTGATACTTGTAAGAAAAACCAGCTTGAAAATAGCCGTTATCATAATAAAAATTCTGAAGCTGTTTTAGATCATTAAAAATTTGAAGTGAATCAAAATAAGTTGCTTCCTCGCCAAAACCTGAAAAACTATTTAAAAATTGGGAAAGCCATCCAGGTGATTCCTTTGAGAAAATTACATTTCGAAGTGCATCTTCCGAAATATTTTTATTGCCGATAAACTCAATTTCGGTAAGTTCAAACTGCTCTTCGGTTTGTGAAAATGCAGTAATTGATATTGATAAAAGAATAGCAAAAAAATATTTTGGCAAAATTTTAATCTCTTATTTCAACAACGGTGTTTAGTGATACAACTTCAAATAATTCGTCAATATTTTCATTACTTACGGCTATTGAGCCATTAGTCCAGTTAAAAGCAAAAGGTAAGTTTTTAAAAATAAAATTATACTCTCCGATTCCGTGAATACCAATACTTGCTCCTAATCTAGTTTCCGAAGGGGGGCAATCTCTATCATTTGAGACAATAAGCTGATATTCAACTTTTGTTATAGTACCATTCTTAAGTGCTTCAGCTGCATCTCTTTCTGTAGGGTAATTCAAAAAGATCTTCTTATAAAATTCGTGATTGTCATCCATTCTACACACATTATATGTCCCCAAAGGTGTAACATTATCGAACACAGAAGTTTTTACTTTGCCGCTGCCCTGTCCAAAAACTACCTTATATGATTTTACTAAAGTAGTATCCGAAAATAAATTCATAGTATAATTATATCTTGAAATAACTAATTGAACATCACTAAGCTTAGCAATTCCTTTTTGTTGCATGGCTTCTTCGAGAGTCACTTCTCTTATATTAAGCATTATACCGTATAGGATCATTCCACAAAAAAAAACAATAATGCTAATACTAAAATAAATAAGATTACGAAGCATTGTAAGCCGAATATTGCTTAATTATTAATTTGGTAATATAAGAAAAGAAAGAGAATCTTGTTATTAAAGAAGAAGGGGAAATGGGGCAGCTTGAACTGCCCCGAATATATTATTTTTTACTTACTGTTTTTGCACCAACTACTGCAATGGCTGTCATGTTGATAATATCATCAACAGTTGCACCTCTTTGCAGAACATGAATAGGTTTTCTAATTCCCATGAGAATTGGACCGATAACAGTTGAATCTGTTAATCTTGCCATAAGCTTGTAGGCAATATTCCCACTATTAAGATCAGGGAAGATTAATAAATTAGCTCCACCCTTAAGATTTGCAAATGGGAATTCTTCATCAATAATTGATGGTACAACTGCTGTATCAGCTTGCATTTCACCATCTACCATTAAGTCAGGTCTTCGTGATTTAATTATCTCAACAGCTTTTCGAACTTTTTGGGATTGAGGATAGGGAGCACTACCAAAATTGCTAAATGAAAGCATTGCAACCTTCGGATCAATTTCAAATTCTTTGACCGTATCAGCAGACATGATCGCAATTTCGGCAAGTTGTTCAGAAGTTGGATCGATATTTACAGTAGTATCTGCGAAGAAATATACTTTTGATTTGACAATTACAATATATAACCCAGCCACAACACCAAGACCATCTTTTACTCCAACACACTGAAGTGCTGGTCGAATTGTTTCGGGATAGTGAGAAGTTAAGCCGCCGACCATCGCTTCGGCATCACCGGTTTGAACCATCATCGCAGCGTAATAATTTGGTTGCTTTAGTAATTTTTTAGCACCGGCTAATGTTGTTCCTTTACGATGGCGTTTATTATAGAATTCCATTGCGTAATGATCGCATTTATCGCAAGTACGTGGATCATGGATTTCAAAATCTTCAACATTGTATTCAAGTTCTTTGATTTTATTTTTTATAAAATCTTCTCGTCCAATCAGAATCGGCTTTCCAATATGCTCTTTAAATACTGAATTGGCAGCACGAATCATCTTCTCTTCTTCACCTTCTGGATAGACAACTTTTTTAGGATTTTTCTGAGCTTTATGAACCATTAGTCTAATTATTTCTTTCGAAAATCCTAACCGCTCTTTAAGTTCTTCCTTATATGCGTTCCAATCATCAATTTTAATACGAGCCACACCCGTATCAATTGCGGCTTTTGCAACTGCTGGCGCAACTGTCCAGAGAACTCGAGGATCGAATGGTTTAGGAATTATATACTCTGAACCAAATGAAAAATCTTGTCCGCCGTACGCACTTAATACAACTTCAGGAACATTTTCTTTTGCAAGATTTGCTAAAGCTTGAACAGCAGCAAATTTCATTTCTTCGTTAATTGCCGTCGCTCTAACATCCAATGCACCACGGAAAATAAATGGGAATCCGAGAACGTTATTAACTTGATTTGGATAATCGCTTCTTCCGGTTGCCATTATTACATCTTTACGAGCATCAATAGCATCTTCATAATTAATTTCCGGATCAGGATTTGCCATTGCAAAAACTATAGGAGTATCAGCCATAACTTTTAGCATGTCTTTACTAACAACTCCACCTTTTGAAAGACCAATAAATACATCAGCTCCGGTCATCGCATCAGTAAGTGATGAGTAAGCTTTTTCTGTCGCAAATGCATCTTTGTATTTGTTAAGATCATTTCTTCCTTTATGAATATGACCTTTCGAATCAAACATTGCTATGTTTTCTCTTTTAATACCGGCACGAATATAAATATTACAGCAAGCAACGGCTGAAGCACCGGCACCGGAAACTACAACTCGCATATTTTCTAATTTTTTACCGGCAATTTCAGCTGCGTTAATTAAGGCGGCACAAGAAATTATGGCCGTTCCGTGCTGATCATCATGGAAAACGGGTATGTTCATCGTTTTCTTTAATTCTTCTTCAATCTCAAAGCACTCAGGTGCTTTGATGTCTTCGAGATTGATTCCACCAAAAGTAGGTTCAAGAAGTTGAACTGCTTTGATAAGTTCTTTGGGATCTTTAGTTTTCAATTCAATATCGAAAACATCGATATCAGCAAATCTTTTGAATAGTACTCCCTTTCCTTCCATGACAGGTTTACCTGCATGCGGACCAATATCGCCTAAGCCAAGAACGGCCGTACCGTTTGATACTACTGCTACAAGGTTACCTTTTGCAGTGTACATGTAAACATCGTCATCATGCTTTTCGATCTCTCTACACGGTTCCGCTACACCGGGTGAGTATGCTAGCGATAACTCTCTAGATGTAAAGCAAGGTTTGGTTGCTATAACTTCAATCTTACCTTTTCTTCCCTCGCTGTGATACTTGAGAGCTTCTTCTTTTGTGTAACTCATTTTTAATCCTCTATTATATTTAAAACCAGATAATTAGGATAACTTTGTCTTGCTAAATTAGGAAAGTTTTAATTAACAAAAAAGCCGTCTCAGTGGACGGCTTCTTAGTAGTTTCAAATTTTGCTTAAACAGCCATAATTTCTTTTTCTTTATGTTCAATTATCTCATCAATTCTCTTGATATGTTCATCTGTAATTTTCTGAACTTCGGCTTCAAATCTTTTTAATTCATCTTCGGAAATCAGTTTCTCTTTTTCCTCTTTCTTTAAATGGTCATTGGCATCACGACGAACATTTCTTACTGCGATTTTGCTTTCTTCACCATATTTTTTTACAAGTTTCACAAGTTCTTTTCTTCTCTCTTCATTTAGAGCAGGAATAGGTATTCTGATATTTGTTCCATCACTTGCCGGATTTAACCCAAGATCAGCAGTTAATATTGCTTTTTCAATAGCTTGTACCATTCCTTTATCCCATGGAGTAATTGATAACGTATGAGGATCTAAAACAGAAAGATTTCCAACTTGATTAATTGGTGTCATTGTGCCGTAGTAATCGACTTTCACACCATCAAGTAAAGCAGTTGTGGCTTTACCGGTTCTAACTTTTGCAATTTCTTGTCTGAAGTTTTCGATGGTTACATCCATTCTGTGTTTAGCATCTTTCACATTATTATTCATAAATGCCTCTAATTAATTTTTTGTTGTTTCTATTTCAAGTTGGTTATTACTTACGACTGTACCAACATTTTCGCCAAGAACAAGCTTTAATAAATTGTCTTCTTTATCCATATTAAACACAATAATAGGCAAACTATTTTCCTGACATAGACTTATTGCCGTAAGATCCATTACTCGTAAATTTTTCTTTAAAACATCAATGTAAGAAATGTTATCAAACTGAGTGGCAGAAGGATTTTTTTCGGGATCAGAATCAAAGACTCCATCTACTCTTGTACCTTTAATTATTGCATCCGCCTCGATTTCAACTGCACGCAATGATGCTGCCGTATCAGTGCTAAAATATGGATGCCCGGTACCCGCACCGAAAATTACAATTCTTCCTTTTTCAAGATGACGAATTGCACGTCTTCTAATATAAGGTTCTGCAATTTCTTCCATTTTAATTGCACTCATAAGTCGAGTGTACATGCCGTGATTCTCTAAAGCATTTTGAAGTGCAAGTGAATTGATCATTGTTGCAAGCATTCCCATCTGATCACCGGTAACTCTATCAATTCCTTGATCTGCAGCATTCAAACCACGATAAATATTCCCACCACCGATTACGATACCGACTTTTACATCGAGATCTCTAATTTTTTTGATTTCACGGGAAAAGAAATTTAGAACTTCGGGATCAATACCATGCCCTTTTTTCCCCATCAAAGATTCACCGCTAAGTTTTAGCAGTATGCGATTGTATTTTAATTTTTCTTTCATAAGCCCTAGAAATATAAAAAAAAAGGTCTTATTAAGAAATAAGACCTTTTTGAAATGAATTATTTATTCTCATCACTGAGATGGAACCGGTGAAACAATGAAATCTTTGCTTCAGAAGAATATTTTTTATTATACTCTTTTAGAAGATCACCAATAGATTTTGCATTGTCTTTAATGTAAGCTTGCTCAAGAAGAGTATTTTCTTCGTAATACTTTTTCAATTTACCTTCGGCAATTTTCTCCAAGATATTTTCCGGTTTGCCTTCTTTCTTTGCAATCTCTTTATAAATTTCCTTTTCTTTTTCTATCACTTCAGCAGGAACATTTTCAGGTGCTATATAATCAGGTTTCATTGCAGCGATTTGCATCGCAACATCTTTTAATATTCCGGCCAATTCATCTCTGCCTTCATCTTTCACATTATCAGCTTTTACTAAAACACCAAGCTTTGAACCATGATGAACATAATCTACTAGAACGCTTGCATTTCCTGACTCAACTGAAAAGCGTGAGATTTCGATTTTTTCACCAATTTTACCAATAATACTGCTTAATTCATCCTGAATATTTTTCCCGTCATGCGTTAAACCAAGAAGTTCCTCTACGTTTTTAGGATTATTTGCTTCAACAGCTCTCATAACTAAGTTTGCAAAGGCAACAAAATCATCACTTTTAGCAACGAAATCCGTTTCACAATTAACTTCTAAAATGATTCCTTTTTTACCATCATCCGATATTTTTGTAAGAACCAAACCTTCATTAGCAGAACGTTCAGCTCTTTTTGCAGCAACGGATGCACCTTTTTTACGAAGCACTTCAATTGCCTTTTGGAAATCACCGTTCGCTTCGGTGAGGGCTTTTTTACAGTCCATCATTCCGGCGCCGGTTTTATCCCTTAACTCTTTAACTTGTGCTGCTGATATTGACATTTCTATTTATCCTTTATTTTTTCTCAGTTTCATTTTCTTCTGAAGCTTCCGGTTTTTGGTCCACTTTTGCTTCAGCTTTTTGTTCTTCTTTTACTTCTGCTTTCTCTTCTTTGCTTGCAACATCTTTTTTATCGATCTTCTTTTCTTCTTTTGTCTCTAAGTTTACTTTTCTGATCTTGCCTTTTTTACCTTTCTTCTTCTCTTCGGTTTCTTCTGTTTCTTTTCTCTGTCTTTCTCTTTCGGCAGCTTCTTCTGCTCTTAATTCTTTAGCTTTTTGGCTTCCTTCAATTATTGCGTCGGCAAGTTCTTTTGTAATCAGTTCAATTGTGCTAACAGCATCATCGTTTGCAGGTATTATATAATCAATTGGACTTGGATCACAGTTTGTATCAACAATTGCAAATATTGGAATATTCAAACGAAGCGCTTCATTAATTGCGATGGATTCTTTTTTAATATCGACAATAAACATTGCGCCAGGCATTTTTGCCATACTTTCAACACCATCAAGTACTTTTCTTAATTTGTCACGCTCACGTGTTAATTGAAGACCTTCTTTTTTGGTAATTTTTTCAAATGTACCATCGGTTTCCATTTTATCAATATTTTGGAGTCTCTTGATACTTTTTCTTATTGTTGAGTAGTTTGTCAACATTCCGCCAAGCCATCTTTCACTCACCCAATTACTACCGGATCTTTTAGCTTGTTCGGCAATAACACCTTTAGCTTGTTTTTTGGTACCGACAAAAAGAAAACTCTTACCTTGAGAAGCTATTTCATAGGCAGCTTTGGAGGCGTTATCAATTTGTAGTTGTGTTTTCTTTAAATCGATTATATGAATCCCTTTCTTTTCCATGAAAATATAGGGTTTCATTTTAGGGTTCCAGCGACGGGTAAGGTGCCCGAAATGCGCACCAGCTTCAATAAGTTTGGTTAGCTCAATCTTAGCCATTTTATACTCCTGTTTTTCTTCTATCCTCTTCATCTCCGCCTTTTAATCCCATTTTTGAGGTAGGGACACAGGGGGCAGATCCGAGAATATGAATAATGTTAATTAATAAATAAAAATTATCTCTTAGAGAATTGGAATCTCTTACGAGCTTTTGGACGACCGTATTTTTTACGTTCAACCATACGTGGATCTCTTCTCAGCAAACCTTCAGCTTTTAGTCCGGGTCTAAAATCCGGATTAATGCTTTCAAGCGCTCTAGCAATTCCTAATCTTATTGCTTCGGATTGACCTGAAACGCCACCGCCATTAACGTTGACAAACACATCATATTTGCCAGTTGTTTCAGTGACTTTAAAGGGGAGAATTACATCATCACGATTATCTTTTAGAGGGAAATAATTTTCGAATTCTCTTTTGTTGATAGTAACTTTACCGTTACCGCTTCTTAAGAATACACGTGCAACGGCATTTTTTCTTCGTCCAACAAACATTTTATCTGCCATTCAATCTACCTTTTATAAACTTAATGTTTCCGGTTTTTGCGCTTTATGCGGATGATCTGAACCCACATAAACTTTTAATTTTTTACCTAATTTATTTCCTAATTTAGTTTTAGGAAGCATACCTTTTACGGCAAATTCAACTATTCTTTCGGGATGTTTTGCTTTCATCTGTTCGAAAGTAGTTTCTCTGCCACCACCGGGATACATGGTGTGTCTAAAGTAAGTTTTTAATAATTCACGTTTTCCGGTCATCTTTACTTTATCGGCATTTATAACAACTACAAAGTCACCGGTATCCATATTTGGTGTAAATGAGGGTTTGTTTTTACCTCTGATAACGCTAGCAACTTTAGTAGCTAATCTACCAAGCACTTGATCTGTAGCATCAACTACATACCACTTTCTATCAGCATCTTCTGTTTTAACAAACCTTGTAATCTTTTCCTGTTTCAAGACAAATCCTCCGTTAAAGAGATTTTTATAGAGCTTGTAAATATATTGGGATTCTTTTGGAAAGTCAAGATTCTTGATCAATCAAACGCTGAGTCTTTTAAAAGCCTAACTTCTAATACACATTGGGCTTTTGTGGTTTATCTTAAGGATAATTTACAAATCCTAAAATTGTTCTTGGGAACTTATCGGTTACAATTAAGAAGCCAATTTCATCTAATTTAACAAGACCTTCCCAATTTCTACTGGATTTGCTTGACTCCAATTGGATATAAATTGGTGATGAATCCATCAGTTTTATACCAGTTGAAGTAATTTTAAATTGAATCAATCTTTCTACAGAGAGTGAATTCTTGTGGGTGATTCCAACTCCCGATTTCACAAATATTGAATCATTTGACGGTCTAATCAAATTTATTTCTCCGGGCCACAGATAGTTGATTGCCCAAAAAGTACTGTCCGGCTCCACTTCGGTTGCATCTGTTATTCTATATTCTATTGTGGGGAAAGGAAGACTTTCCTGAAGAATTAAATTACTAGAGAATATTGAGGATGTTGAAGCTGGTGAAATATTTTCACCATTTATTTCATGAATAGCATAAACGT
>QZJX01000106.1 GCA_003599395.1 Ignavibacteriales bacterium
TAATCATTATTTAATGCATTTTTATATTTTGAGAAGACTTCGTCATAAATTTGGCTTGATCTCACAAAATTTTTAGTACCGTAAAAACTATCGGCCAATCTTAAATTTGCTTCAACAATTTTGTTTGGATCTCTTGACTTACTGATGTACTCGTTGAAATAAAATATCGCATTAGCATAATCTTTCGAGTTGTAATACGCGTATGCTTTTCCAAAAATTGTTTGAAGTCCGACTTGCGAATCATCTGTATTCACACGGTTGTAGTATGTAATTGATCGCTGAAACTCACCAGCAGCAAAGTTTGCTTCCGCTAAATAGAAATTAGCTTTGCTTCGTTCAAAGTTTGGTGCAGTTTCAATCAACCTTCCAAGTGATTTTATTGATTCATTAAAGTCATCCAAATAATAATCCGATACGCCCTTCCCTAATAATGCTTGATGATATTCGTTATTGAGACCTTCTCCGATATTGACAGCTGATCTATAGTATTCATTTGATTCTTGGTACTTTCTCCTATTAAAATTGATTTCACCAAGTAAATTGAACGATCTTATTCTAATATTCGAATTAGGAGAGCTTCGTAGGTTTAACAAAATCTTTTCTGCATCCACTTCTCTTTTCTCTTGATAATAAATTGAAGCAAGATTGAAGGCTACTTGTTCAGCAAGTTTTTGATTGGGAAAGTTTTCCAAAAATCTTTCATAAAGCTCGGCAGCTTGGTTTGTTTGTCCGGAATATCTTTTTGATTCCGCAGCCCAGTATACTGAATTTGCGACAACCGAATCAACATCTGATGTAATTAATTCAATAAAAGCATCATATGCTTCATCATAATTTCCACTTTGGAAATTTATTTTTGCCATTGAAAACTTTATCTGTTCTTCGTCGGACAATTCCGGATTTTTCTTAATTAATTCACTAAAAATATCCTGTGCATTTTTATATTCTTTTAATTTGAAAAAGGAATTCGCCAACAACATCAAAGCTTCAGACTCTTTTTTTGGCGTTAATCTTTTAATCTTAGGATCCGAAAGTTCTATGACCGCATTATCATATTTTTTCAAGTTATAATATGTTGCACCGATTCGAAGCTGAGCTAATGATTCAAGTTCACTATCTCTATAATAGGATAATATTTCATCATATTGTTCAACAGCTTTGGTATAGTCGCCGAGATGTTCATATGCGTTACCGAGTGAATAAATTGTATTTGCCTCAAAAGAATTTGTACTAGCATAATTGATCGCAAGTCTAAAATTTTCAGCGGCTTCCTTATATCTTCGTTGTGCTGAATATGATTCTCCTATTAGATAATAGGCTGAGCCAAGAAATTCACTAGCAAAATAAAATTGAACTAATTCATTTAATTTTGTTCTGGCTTTTTCAAATTCTTTATCATTAACGTAAATAGTTCCTAATCTATATAATGCTCTATCTTTAAGAGATGAGAATGGAAATTTATTTAAAAAGCCTTCAAATGTTGAAGCCGCAGCATTATATTCTTCTAAATAAAAATAGGATTCGCCTACATAATAGAATGCTGTTGATTTCAATTCTGAGTCAATATTTTCGTGACTAAAAATCGATTCAAATAATTTTTGTGCTTTCGAATATTCATGTTGGTTGAATGCAAGCATTGCATCATTGTAAAGATCACCCGGAAGTGAGTTCCGGGCAATAATCACCGAGGAAATTATGATTGATATGATTATGTATAATCTCAATTTGAGCATAGGTTATAAAGTTAGAAATAAAAAATAAGTATTAAAAATAAAGCAGACGCGATACCTGACAAAAAGTTCACTGCGTCATTATTTAACCATTTCAAACCACGGTAGTAGTTTGTGGTTTCACCACAATGAACATCTCTCTCGGTAATTTTATCACAGACTTCGCATTTACTTTGCAATTGAAAAGTCGCCCCTAAGATACTGTCAAAAAAACTGCCTATCAAACCTGTTCCAATTATTAGCAAAAGATAATAAACCCAGTATAACTCAATCCACAAAATTCCTGAAAGAGCAATAACAAAACTACCGAGCATTGCACCTAAAGTACCTACAACTGAAATACCACCGGAAACACCTTGTTCAATTTTTTTGAGGTTAAGTACATTATACGTGGGACGTTTACGTAATGTTCCTATCTCAGTCGCCCATGTATCAGCACAAACTGCCGCCATTGCTGCAAGGTAAATAAAATAATTTAATTCATTCGGATTAATTTGATTATAAATAACAAGTATTCCTCCAATCCCGCCATTGGCTAAAACTTGCAGATAATCTCTTGTCCCGGTTTTTTCAAAATAAGTTTCAACTCTTTCATTCTCTCTCTTTCTAATTTTTGAAAGAAGGCTAGAAAGTATGAAAAATGTCATTATCGGTAAACTCCATTTCCAACCGCCAAGACCAAATATAAAAGAAGCAAGAATAAAAGTAGCGGCACTTCCATTTGCGGTCAGAAATTTAAATTTGATCGAAACTAGAGCAACAACTGCGGCTAAAAAAACACCTAATGCAAACTGATTTATTAACAGGAAATTATTTCCAAGAGAAAAAACGTAAAAAATTATCGACGTGAAAATTGGTATAGTGAAGTTATCAAATCCTCTGGAGGACATTGCTTCTACAACTGTTAAAAGTATAGTTGTAACTACAGCAAACAATAGAATATCGGCAAGACTAAAAAAGAAATCTGGGATTTTATCAACATTAACAACGCCGGCAAAAAAGAGTATAAAGATCACAATAGAAGTGACGAAGAATGCGAACGAACCAATAAAAGATTTTTTATCAGAGGTAAGATAGAAATAACTGTCTGAAAAAAACGAGCCGAATAATGCCGCCGAAGCATCGGCTACTCCAAGCAATAGCATTGATAAAAAAATTATTTCTTTATTGATCGGGAATAGGAATAAGACTAGAACAGTAAAAGAGAGAGGTAAAAAGAACAGTCCCCAATTTTTTGTTTTTGATCTTTTTAGTAATTTAAGAAAATCGAACTTAATGAGCAGTAAACTTATAAGAATTGAAGCTGCACCAAATAATAATAAAATCTCTTGAGTCTCAACTAATAGAACAGAAAATGCAGCACAAATACTTGCAGTAAAGTGAAATAATTTTCTAGCGACTTCAATATCAAGGATCCTATCTCTTCCTAATAATTCGGAAATGACAGCCGATACACCTACAATTGAGAAAAGGATTAATGCTGTTATCAATTTATGAATCGCATTTTTTTGGTTTGTTGGGTCAAATATACTGAAATGTAATTTTAACATAAAGATGCAATTAGCATGTATTATCGATGAAATATTTTTATTAAATTGAATTTACAAAACAACTCTACATTGAGGAGGATTCATGAAAAAAGCATTAACTCTAATTACCATTCTTTTTGTTTTTGTCGGTATATCAAACGCTCAAGGTATTTCATTTGGTGCCACCGGCGGTTTAACGATGGTTTCCGGTCCAGATGCGTTAACAAATGATATAAGCGACGGTGGAGCGGGTTTTTCAAGTGCACCACATTTTGGTGTTAAGGGCAGATTTAGTTTACCACTAATTCCTTTAGCGATAACCGGGCAAGTCTTGTACACAAAATTTACAGGTGAAGGTAATACAACTGTTATGGGAATTAACGCTGCCGTAGAAACAGAATCATCGCTACTAATTTTTGGTGTAGGTGCTGAATATAATTTTGTTCCCGGACCAATCTCTCCATATGCAGCCTTTGATATTTTTTATGCAAATTCCGGTGACTTCAAATACACAGCTACCGCAATGGGAACAACCAGCGAACAAACCTTTGACGGTGAAAATAGAACAGGTATTGGTCTTGGTGCCGGATTAAAGATCGGGATTATTCCATTAATTGATATTGATGTTTCTGCAAAATATAATATCAACAATTTAATCGGGAAAGAGGATGGTGAGGATACATTTTCAACAATAAATCTTTCTGCTTCTGTATTTTTTGGATTTTAAAATTAAAAAACCCCGTTCCATATTTTATAGAACGGGGTTTTTCCTTAATACACTTCCTAATTCTTACTGTTGCATTTGTTTCAAGTAATGATTGCTTAATTCTCTGTACTGTGAATCTTGTGCGGAGAGTTTATAATTCTCAATGGCTTTGGTAATATCACCCAAACCTTGGAAAGCTCTTCCCTTATAATAGTAGGGAGCTCCTTTAGAAATTTTATCTCTATGATTAACTGCTTTGTCGGCTGCCTCCAAAGCTTTCTCAAATTGGGCATTATCAACATAAATTTCAGCAAGAGCTAAATAAGCAGCATCATAATTATAATTTTCTACTGCTTGAAGCAAATAAGATTCAGACTGTTTAAAATTGCCATTTTGTTTTGCTTCAACACCAAGTTTTGTGTAAGATAATGAAATGTACTTATCAGCCATTTCTTTCTGTTTTTTATTGTCGGTTGATTCTTTGAATTTCTTAAAATTATCTGCTGCTTCAATAAATTTACCTTGAGCATAATAAATCCCGCCAAGACCGTTGTAAGAAGCCCCAAATTTTGAATTAGCTTTTAACGCGGCTTTATATGCTTCAATAGCTTCATCATACTTTCTGAGATTCTTGAGACCAACACCTTTTTGATAAAAGATTCTGTAATCTTTGGATGTTTGCAATGCAGTATCGTATTGTTTGACAGCACCGGTATAATCACCGGCTTTAAGCAGTTTATTTCCTTCGTTATAGGCTTTAGCTGCTTCGGCATCCATTTCAGAATCTTGTGCCGTTATATTAAGTGTGATTAAAAATAAAGCGATCCCAAGAAGAGATAAGAGTTTTTTCATTTTTTGACCCGATTTTGTTTGTAAAGCTAATGATTTGTGGTGCGGAAAGCGGGACTTGAACCCGCACGCCGCGAACGGCACTACCCCCTCAAGATAGCGTGTCTACCAATTCCACCACTTCCGCAAAAAACAGAACCGAAAATAGTTGAAACCAAAGTTAAATGCAACCTTGAGTAAGTCCTAACCACATTTCTCTAATTTGTGTGTTAAGATAGGGAATGCTAAACAAAAGATAAAAGGTAAAATTTTATCCTATTGCCCTTTTCTCCTCATTCTTAAGGCTTCACGTAATTCCTGCTTAAATTTTGATTCAAAAACGATAAGCTTTGCAATTTGTTCCACAGTTAGAATATCCGATAGCGATTTAATAAATTCTTCACGATGAGTGCATAAACTATTTTCCATTTCGGAAAGATTATTAACCGCTTTTCCGTAATTATATTCATCAACATTTTTTCCCTTTTGGAGTGCTGTCTCCATTTCTATTAAGACTGCATCTCTTTGATCCATAATTTCACGCTGAGAATCTCTAAACTCTTTTTGTCTCACTAAAAATCGCCCTGCTATTTCCTCACTCAATTGTAAGGTTTCTAGGAGTTTGATTTTTTCCAATTCTTCGAGCCGCTCTTTGGGACCTCTTTGATGCTTCATCATCGGTTGAGCAAAAACCGAAATCGACAAGATCAAAAAAAGCGAAAATATAATTCTAGATTTCATATTTATACCTATAATATTTTTTTATTTATCAAAGTTTCGTAAACGTAGGCTACATCTTCCGTGCTGTAATCTTCATAATTTGAGAGTGAATAAATCTCTCCGGTGTAACTTAAGTCATCTACATCTTCAATCTCACTAAAAATTTCACTATTAATAAACTCATTCAAGTTTTCGGCTGAAAATTCATAACTATAGTAATCAGATTGATCAATCATTCCGGTTTCAAAAAAGTCTTCGGATTCTGAGAGATCGATATTCTCAAATATGCTTGATAAGCTATTATTGTTTGATGTGAAGTTTTCTTGAAGAGAATAATTATTGGGAATTTGTAATATGATTATCAATATTACAGCAATAATAAATGAGAATACAGGTGCAAATCTAAGTGAACGAGTTTGTGCTCTATTTTGAATTTTTTGTCTAACTCTAGGAGTAATATTAATGAAATACTTTTCCTCTACTTCGATATCTGAAGTCTTATTAAAAGTATCGAGTGATAATTTTATTTTTTCAAATTCTTCCGAGAAAGCTAAATCATTTTTAATCTTTTCATTAAAAGTTTCTACTTCACGTTCATCCAACAAACCGGATAAATATTTTAGAATTAATTCGCTATCCATTGTTCATCATCTCCGTAACTTTTTTAATTGCATGGAAATAATTTGCTTTAAGTGTTCCAATGCTTTTGTTTTTTATCTCGGCAATTTCTTCGTACGATAATTGATCAAATTGGCGCATGATAAATATTTCTCTTTGTTTAGCCGGTAATTTTTGAAGAACATTATTTAATTTATCTAATTTTTCTTTGTCTTCTATATTTTGCATAATATCATTGTTCGAAGCTAAATCTGTTGTATCAGAATCATCAAGCATCAAAAACTTTTTAATACTTTTCTTTTTAATAAAATTCAAACTTCTAGTTGAAGTAATTCTGTATATCCAAGTAAATAGAGAAGATTGAAAATTGAAAGTATGTAATTTCTCGTAAAGTACAATCAACACCTCCTGCGTAACTTCATCAGCATCAAGATGATTTCCCAACATTCTTCGTGCATGCCAATAAATCTTCTTCTGATAATTAGCTGCCAATTTATTAAAAGCAGATTCATCACCTATTAGGAATTTTTTAACTAATTCAAAATCTGTATCTACCGGCATAATTTCCTGCTGTTTCGAAAATTTAGACACTTCAACCGCCGAAATGGTTTAATTCTCTTATATAGTTATAATCTATCATTCAGGAGAAATTTCTAACGAATTTAAACCTAAGGCTACTCATGTGTGTCCAATATTCAAATAAAACCAAATATAAAGCATGGAGGTGTTAAAATGAAGAAGTTATCAGTCATATTATTTGTTATAAGTATCGCAGTTCTTTTTACAGGCTCTACCTTTGCACAAAAACGAATGGCGAACAGATTTGGTCAAGGCAGAATGTTCACACAACTCGATTTATCCGATTCACAAAAAAGTGAGATCGAAAAGTTGAGATATGAGCATCAAATGAAGGCTATCGATCTGCACGCCGAATTAAAAAAGAACAAAATTGAAATTGAGAATTTATTAAATGCTGAGAAAGTTGATGAGAATGCTGTCATGAATTTAGTTGAAAAGAATAATGAAATTCATAACTCACTTTCAAAAATGAGAATGGAAATGAGAATTAAAGTAGGTTCTCTCCTTACAACTGAACAGAAAGAATTACTTGATGATTTCCCGGGATTCAGCAGAGGATTTAGACATGGGATGAGTGATGAACCCGGAAGTTTTAGAGGCAGAGGAATACAACGCGGTAATTGTGGTGAACCAAAATTCAGATGTAATTTCTTCTAAATAATAATAAACCGTTTTGCCTCAATAAATTATTCAATAAAATTTGATATATCTTATTGAGGCAACCCCTTCCTATTTAATTTTTGTTACTTCAACTCTTCGATTCTTTTCTCTTCCTTTTGGATCGTCGTTACTGGCAAGCGGATTTTCCTCACCTTTAACGTCAACTTCAAAACGTTCTCTTTCAATGCCCTTTGACATAAAATAACGCAATACAAAATATGCTCTTTGAATTGCTACACTTTGATGGACTTGAACAGGTTCTAAATTATCCGTATATCCTGTAATTCTCCAGCGAGTTGTATTATCTTCTGCGATTAAATTATAGAGTCGATCCAATTCAACATATTCCATACGATCTAATTCAGTTTTACCGTAATCAAAAAATACTCGTCCCAAATCCAGTTTATATGAAAGCTCCTCAACAATGTTGGATTTCTCAGGGCCAACATCTGCATTTTCTTTTAAAATAATTTCTTCGTTGGATTTTAGTTCTTTAGTTTCTAGCTTAACATCCGCTACTTCTTTTTCTAAGATTGTTTCTTCGATTTTATTCTCTCCAACCATATCTTTTTCGGTTTCCATACCGGAAGGTAAATCATCGCTAATCTTTTTTTGATCTGAAACCCAAGGGGCGTCAAAAGCATACATCAATCCAAAGTTTAATGTGACGACAAAATCCTTGGCCGAACCACTGGCTCTGTCATCTATGTAATCGTTCGATAAACTGAAAGGAATCAAACTACCGTAACCATAGAGATCATTATTTATATTGAAACGAATTCCGAATTCTAGCGCAAGATTCACAACATTTCTATCATATTCATTTGCCGCATTATTAGGAAGTGTATTTCCATCCTTATCTTTAGGATTAAATCGCAAATATCTTAAACCAAGAAATGCATAAGGAGCGACTGATTTAGATACTTGTAAAGAATAAATTCCCCCGGCAGCTAATGTATAAAGTTGAGTACTAAAACCATCAGGATCAAACCTTTTATCCGAGCCGGTACTAACTCCATAACCTCCAAATGCACGTAAACCAATTTTATGCGATTCATTTTCATAAAGATAATACTCACCAACTCCGCGAATCATCAAACCGACTCCGACATTTTTGTAATCGCTGGATGTAAATGTAAAACCCAAATCACCACCAAGTAGAATTTTGTCAGTCAGTTGAGGATAATTAGGTTGTGCGAAAATAGTGATGGAAGCGATAAATAGAAGTGAAATTAAAATTCGTTTCATTATGATTACAATTTCCTTACTAATTTATTCGAAAGATAAGGTTTAGTAGGGAATGCATCAAGCATGAATTGAGAATCTTTAGTTTAAAGAAACAGAATAATTTACAAATCCCCTTTTATCGGTCTGATTGTAACTTCTTCCGGGACTAAATTAGATTTGATGCTGTATATATGGTAAATAAATTTAGCTAATTCCGATGGTGACATCATTCTTTCACTATGCTTTTCCAAAACATTATTCGGCCAAATTGGAGTTCTAGTTGCACCGGGAAGGATATTTATAATTTTTATATTGGAGTTACGCAATTCTTCACGTAAAACTTTAGTATAAGTTTGCAAACCTGCTTTTGAAGCGGCATAAACACTGCTTTTAGTAAGAACCTTTTCAGCCGCTACCGAAATTATGTTAATAATCATCCCTTCTTTTTTTTCTAACATTTTCGGAAGCACAGATTTGATTGCGTAAATAGCACCGTTCAAATTTGTTTTAATGATTTCATCAATCTCCGACAGGGAATTATCTACAGCTAATTTAAAAGTTGTCGATCCGGCATTATTTATCAAACAATCAATGTTATAATTTTGGGTAATTTTTTCAACGGTTTCTAAAACTTGATTTGGGTCTTTTACATCAAGTGGATATGTTTCAATCGTACTTTTATCGCTAACTTCCTTTTTTAATCTTTTCAAAGCTTCATTATTTCTGGAAGAAGCCGCTACAACATTTCCTTGTGAAGCGAATTCTAGAGCAATTGATTTGCCTATTCCTGAACTTGCCCCGGTTATCCAAACAGCAGAATTTGATTGTGCCATTATATTTTCTTTGTGTTTATTAGATTTAAAAATTCAGATCTGGTCCTTGCGTCATCTTTAAATAAACCATGAACCGCGCTAGTTGTCGTAATAGAATTTTGTTTTTCAACACCACGCATCATCATACACATATGATAGCCTTCCGCAACTACCGCCACACCTTTTGGCTTGAGAATTTCATCAAGAGTATCTGCAATTTCTTGTGTTAAACGTTCTTGTACTTGCAATCTGCGTGCGAATACATCAACTATTCGCGGTAGTTTACTCAATCCAACAATCTTTCCATCAGGTACATATGCTATATGAACTTTGCCGTAAAACGGTAATAAATGATGCTCACACATACTGTAAAAATCTATGTCTTTTACAATAACCATTTCATCATATTTTTCTTCAAAGATTGCACCGTTAACAACTTTTTTTACATCTTTGTGATAACCTTGAGTGAGAAACTCATAAGCTTTTGCAACACGGTGAGGTGTTCTTATTAATCCATCACGATTAATATCTTCGCCAATTTCTTCGAGTAATACTTTAACTTGTTTTTCTACTTTTGCTAAATCCAATTTCATTCTCCTTTATATTCGGCATAATTATTTTCTGTTTCATAAACTTTAACAGAATACAATTTACCGGCAGGAATTTTATCTACTAACTGTCCCCAAATACCTATAGAAATATTTTCGGCGGTTGGGATAATATTTTTCATAAAATCTACATCCAAATTAAGATGTTTATGATCAATTTTTTTGATAACATTTTCTTTAATAATTTTTTTGAGTTCTTTAAGATCTATTACATAACCGGTTTGAGGATCAATTTCACCAGCTACAATTACTTCGAGAACATAATTGTGTCCATGTCCGTTTTGATTATTACACTTTCCAAAAACTTTGTTGTTATCCTCTTCGGAAAATTCCGGGTTGTAGAGTCGGTGTGATGCACTGAATGTTTCTCGTCTTGTTACGTAAACCATTAGTTTTTCAGTTCTTTCAATACTTCTTCGACATGACCGTTAACTTTTACTTTTGGAAATATCTTTTGGATTTTACCATCTTCATTTATTACAACTGTGGTTCTTTCAATTCCCATATATTTTTTACCATACATACTTTTTTCTTTCCAGACGTCATACTTTCCAAAAACCTTTTTATCTTCGTCGCTCAAAAGAGTAAAGGGAAGATCATACTTATCAGAAAATTTCTGATGTGAAGCTGATGAATCTGCACTTACACCAAGAACAACAGCGTTTAGTTTTTTAAAATTTGGGTGAGCATCTCTAAAATCACATGCTTCCCGGGTACAACCTGAAGTCATATCTTTAGGATAAAAATACAATACAACTTTCTTACCTAAGTAATCTTTTAATGAAACCTTTTTTCCGTTGCTATCAGGCAAAGTAAACTGCGGAGCTTTATTTCCCTCTTTGATCATGCTTTCTCCTATTAGTTATTTGCGAAACAGATATTTAACTAATATTAGTTCCGTAAAGATAACAATAATATTTTTCATGTATAATTACAAAAGAAAAACCGTTACAATAGATGTTTGTAACGGCTTAAATTCTCGGTGGAAATAGCTGTTATAAATTTTTTAGTGATTCTTTGATCGCATCATAATTCGGTTCATCACCGGCGTTTTCAAGTACTTCAGCGTATCTTATTTTACCCTCTTTATCTATAATAAACGCAGAACGTTTTGAAACTCCATTGAGATCAAATTTGCCCGGGACAAAAACATCATAAAATGAATCATAACTTTGAGATACATTTTTATTAAAATCACTCAGCAGATTAAAGTTAAATTTATGTTTTTCATTCCAAAGTTTGAGTGCAAACGGGCTATCGACGCTAACTGCGAGAACTTCCGCATCAAGATCTTCATATTGAGCCATGCTTTCTTTCATTGAGCAAAGTTCTTTTTCACAGACGCTTGTATTAACTAAAGGGAAAAAAAGCAACACAACATTTTTCTTCCCCTTAAATGAATCTAATGTAACCTCTACTAAATTCTGATTCTTAAGTGTAAAGTTCGGAGCTGAATCACCAATATTTAACAAAGCTATTTACTCCTTAAATTGTTCATAATTTTCTACCTATTTTTATTTTTACTTGGAACTCAATTTTACCATCTTGAGTAACTCTGCCTCTTTCTTCAACAACTTCAAACCAAGAAACTGGCTTTGTTTTATTTGCTTCTAAAACGATAGATTTTACCGCTTCTGAAGCACTATCATTAGATGTGCCTACTAATTCCAAGACTTCAAAACTTGTTGACATATTAACTCCTTTTTTGATTGATAAGTTCAATTTTACTAAAAGATACCGGCGAAAATAAAACATTGAGTCCTAATTGCAAAAACTGTATAAAAAATTAAATCGGACATGTAAATATATTTTGCTTATTTCTAGATTTAAACATATTTTTATATAGACTAAATCTAAATAAAGAGAAAATGCCAGTACAAAAAGACGCACATAAAAAATTTAAGGATTACCTGAAAACCGGTAAACACCGAGTTACACCGGAAAGATTTGAAGTACTTGATGCCGCTTTAGATCAAAACGGTCATTTTGGGGCAGATGATCTTTATGTGACCATGAAAACAAACAAATCTAATATTTCCAGAGCTACAGTTTACAATACTCTTGAACTTTTAGAACAATGTGGAATTTTAGCACGAAGAAATTTTGGTGATAATATTTCACGGTTTGAAGCTAGTATCAACAGAAAAAACCACGATCACCTAATCTGTACAAACTGCGGTGAAATTAAAGAATTCTCCTCCCCAAAAATTCAAAACATTGTTAACGAAATCAGCAAAGAACTCGGTTTTGATTCAACCGGTTATTCGTTTAATATTTTTGGGAAATGTACGAGCAAAAACTGTAAACATAAGATAAATAATGACTGATTATACTCTTAACAATACAAAAAAAGGTAATTCGATAATTGTCATCAACTTGCCTGAAGGTGAACTAAAATCGCAATTTATTAGACTCGGAATAACTGAGGGTTCTATTGTTCGTGTTTATGAACGGCTTCCGGGAGGAACTGTTGTATTACAAAAGAACCGACAAGAAATTGCGGTAGGTTCAGACTTAGCAAAAAAAATTAAAGTTATTGTGCAATAAGGGAATTTTATGAAATCCGATAGCATTCTCAATCTCAACAAAAGTCAATCACTAAGTAATGTTGATCTTAAGAAGATAACCGATGTTAAAGAGAAAGTTGTTCTTGTTGGCAATCCCAATGTAGGCAAATCACTTTTCTTCAATTACTTAAGCGGTATGTACGTTGATGTCTCCAATTTCCCGGGGACAACAGTTGCATTAGCAAAAAGTAATTATAAGAATTTTGAAATTATCGATACTCCCGGCATTTATGGTGTCTCCTCTTTTAATGAAGAAGAAACAGTTGCGCGTGATGTAATTCTTGAAGCCGATAGAATCTTAAATGTAGTCAATTCACTTCATCTGGAACGAGATTTATTTTTGACACTTCAATTGATTGACATGGGCAAGAAAGTTTCTGTAATGCTAAATTTTGCCGATGAAGTTTCTAAAAGAAAAATTAAAATCGATGCCGACAAGTTAAGTGAAATATTAGGCGTGGAGGTTTATCAAACTTCTGCGGTGAAGGAAACCGGGTTTGATAAACTTGATGAAGCCATCCAAAATGCGAGAGTCGGTAAGCAAGAATTAGACCTCCACTTTATGATTCAGCAAGTTATGCAAAAAAATATTTCACAGCCTGAAGCTGTTTTAATTTTAGAAGGAGACGCTTCAATTGCAGAAAAAAATAAAGTTGAAACCGGAACCGCAGATGAAAGAGAAAGAATTTATATAGGAAGACGAAACCGGGTAAATGAAATGGTTGACCAAGTAGAACATGAAGATTCAAAAAAAGGTGAAATTTTTAATTTGATCGGAAGGTTGTCGCTAAATCCGCTTACAGGTATTCCAATTTTAGCTGTTGTTCTTGTAATTTTATATTTCTTTATCGGTGATGTTGTCTCTCAACGAGTGGTCGGATTTACGGAAGATACAGTTGGAAAAGGGATATTTGAATATCACCTCAAATCTTTCATTTCCAATTACACTCCCTCGGAAATGGAAGTCAGCATCCTAAATGATGCCGAGGAAGTTGTAGATAACAGATCATTTCTCTTCCCTGATGGCAAATCATCAAATCCGGAATTAGCTATTGAATTTGACGAATTTTCTTCACAGCCTAACTCAGAAACCGAGTTCGAGTTTTCTAGTCCTGTTATGAAACTATTATTTGGTGAGTTTGGCGTTATCACAATGACGACTACTTATCTAATATTTTTATTACTTCCACTCGTATTGGCATTTTACTTTGTCATGGCTTTATTAGAAGACAGCGGATACTTACCCAGATTAGCAACAATGCTCGATAGATCATTTACAAAAATTGGTTTAAATGGCAGAGCCGTAATTCCGATAATGCTGGGATTTGGCTGTGTAACAATGGCAAATATTACAACAAGGATTCTAGGCAGCAATAGAGAGAAAACGATTGTAACAGCTATTTTACAATTTGCAATTCCATGTTCAGCTCAGTTAGCTGTAATTGCCGTTTTATTAAGCGGTGCAGGTGTAGTTCCTTTACTAATTTATGGAACCGTAATATTTACGGTTTTTATAAGTTTATCAACCGTGCTAAACAAAATGCTTCCGGGTGAAAGCTCACCTTTGTTAATTGATTTACCTGCTATTCAAATACCAAGATTAAAAAATGTATGGCGAAAGACCGCGTTTAGAACAATTGGTTTTATGAAAGAAGCTTCTTTCTGGTTTTTTATCGGTGCTTTAGGTGTTGGACTAATGCAGATTTCAGGCATACTAAGTATTTGGCAAGATGTACTTGCGCCTCTTGTAACCGGTTGGCTTCAACTTCCTAAAGAAGCTGCAACGGCTTTTGTGATGGGATTAGTAAGAAGAGATTTCGGTGCTGCCGGTTTATTCGATATGGATTTAACGATAATGCAGATTACAGTTGCAATAATTACAATAACTTTATTTGTACCGTGTATTGCATCGTTTGTTGTAATGCTTAAAGAGCGAGGTATTAAAGAAGGTTTATCAATATGGTTCGGAACTTGGATTGTAGCCTTTTTAATTGGTGGAATTGTTTCACAGATTTTAATTTAATTGATTAGGCGAATATGACAACAAAAAAGAAATTGCCAAAATATCCTCTCATCTGGCAGAAAGATGATTTCTTTATAAAAATATATTGTTCAATCCCAAATATTGCAACGGGAATAATTATTACAACCAACAAAGCCAAATTTGTCGTTGATCCAGGGGATGGAATTTTACGAGATCTGAATAAGGACTATAGTAAAAAAGAAATCTTGGAAGTTTCAGACATATTTATAAGTCATGGTCATCATGATCATTTAGGAGGACTTTGGTCGCTTCTTACTTATCTCTCTGTTATGAAAAGAAAGAAACCACTTAATATCTACTATCCAAAAGGATGTTTAGAAATTCAAAGTATTTATAATGCGTTTAATTCTGTTTACTCAAAAGAAATTGAGTATCCCATTAATTTAATTAGTATCTCGGATCAGAAAGCGTTTGCGTTGGATTCGATTCAAGTAACTCCGTTCAAAGTAAATCATCGAGAGCCCAACGATGATGGTATTGCAATTGAGGTTCCATCTCTTGGATACAGGTTTGATTATGACGGAAAATCTATTTGTTATGGTGGTGATACGGCATTCAGCGAGAATTTAGTGAAGATGGCAAAGGGAACCGACTTAGCTATTATCGAAGCCGGTGCATTAAGTGAAGAGGAAGCCGAACTTCATATGACAATTGAACAAGCATCATTAATTGGAGAAACTGCAGAAGAGTATTTCCTTGTCCACGTTCCGGAAAACTAATTATTATTGAAACCACTCTATAATATTTTTCATCTAATTTTAATATTTTGCACCACTTCTAAAAATTTGAGGATCTAATGAAGAAATTATTTCTTTTTCTTTTGGCATTCGCAATTGTAAGCATTGCACAAGATACATCTACAAATCCTGATATAACTATAGATGAACTTAGAGCTCATCTGAAGTATTTAGCATCAGATGAGCTGGAAGGCAGATTAGCCGGTTCGGAAGGCGGTAAACTCGCTGCCGAATATATCAAACAGCAATTTGAATCCGCCGGATTACTTCCCTTTTATGATGGCAGCTTTTTTCAAAATTTCGAATTCGTTCAAAACATAGAATTAGGTGGCAACAATTCCGCAAGTATTTCCTTCAGTGAAAATAAACTCGAATTAAGAATTGACGAAAATTTTACAGTTGCACCGTTTTCCGGTAATAATACCATCGAAGCAAAATTAGCCTTTACAGGTTACGGAATTTCTTCATCTAAATTAGAGTATGACGATTTTGCAGGTTTAGATTTAACAGGCAGAATTGCAATTATTATGAGATATAATCCTGATAACGATAGCGCGATGAGCGAGTTTGATAGGTTTTCATCTCTTCGTGTGAAAGCTTCCGCTGCACGAGATGCCGGAGCTCTCGGAGTAATATTTGTAAATGGATATAAGCCGAATGAAGACGATGACCTGATTGAATTCAAATATGATCGTGGTCCGGCAATGAATGACTTTCCAATCATTCATGTTAGAAGAACCATTATTGATGATTTGCTGAAGTCCGAAGGATACGATCTCAATGAATTACAAAAACAAATTGATGAAACAAAAAAACCGAATTCATTTTTACTTAATAATTCCACAGCATCAATTTCTACAGATGTAAAGGAAATTATAGTTAATGGTGACAATGTTGCCGGCTATCTTGAAGGCAATGATCCAAATCTAAAAGATGAGTACATTGTAATAGGTGCGCATTTCGATCATCTCGGCTGGGGTGTTGACGGATCGATGTACAGAGGTGATGAACCCATGATTCATAACGGTGCAGATGATAATGCGTCCGGAACTTCCGGTCTTTTAGAAATTGCTGAAAAGCTTGCCGCTAATAAAGAAAATTTGAAAAGAAGTATAGTATTTATGGGATTTAATGCAGAGGAACTTGGCTTACTTGGTTCTGCACATACTGTAAACAATTTTCCTGTTGATCTTCAGAATACTGTTGCAATGTTAAACATGGATATGATAGGCAGATTAAGTGATGACAAAGCCCTCACGATTATTGGAACCGGAACTTCATCCGTTTGGAAAGATATGCTTGAAACTAACAACACTATGGAATTTCAATTAAAATTTAATGACGACGGCTGGGGCGGAAGTGATCATCAATCATTTACATTAAAGGAAATTCCGGTATTATTTTTCTTTACCGGAATTCATGAAGATTATCATAAACCTTCCGATGATTGGGATAAGATAAACTTAGAAGGACAAAAGAAAGTTGCTGATTATGTGTATACAGTAACAACAAAAATTGATGAATTAGATGAACGTCCGGATTTTATCAAAGTTGAGAGAACTGCTCCAAAAGGAGGAGGTGCAACTAAAGTTTACGTCGGTACAATACCTGAATTCGGTTGGAACGGTGAAGGATTCAAATTAGGTGGTGTTAGTGAAGGCGGTCCCGCACAAAAAGCCGGTTTACAAGGCGGTGATATAATGATTCAATTTGGTGAAAAGAAAGTCGTTAACATTTATGATTTTATGTATGCGATGAATGAGCACAAACCTGGTGACATTGTTAAAGTAATAGTTTTACGCAATGACGAAGAGATGGAATTTGATATTACTTTGGAAGGTAAGTAGGAAACTAATAGGGAATAAATATTCTTGATCATTAATAAAAAAGGGGAGTTAATAACTCCCCTTTTTTACGATACTACAATTTTTCATCTACTTTTTACCGTCAACGGAACTTTTGTCCCCCGCATAGAATGAACTTTGTTATGGATAGGTAAATCAACTTCCGGTTTAACATATTCTTCAAGTTCTTTCCTGAATCGTTGGATTGTAAATTTAACAGGCCATGCTGCAGCATCACCTAATGCACAGATCGTATTACCCTCGATATTGTTTGCTACATCAATCAGTAAGTCTAAATCTTTTGAAGTAGCATTGCCCTCTATCATTCTGTTTAAAGTCTTTAACATCCAACCTGTGCCTTCGCGGCAGGGTGTGCACTGTCCACAACTTTCGTGATAATAAAATTTTGTAATTCTGGCTAGAACTTTTAGAATGTCAGTATCTTCATCCATTACCATAACACCTGCCGTTCCAATCGCAGAACCGGCTTCTTTAAGAGATTCCGCATCCATACGAACACCTTCAATTTGATCACCTCTTAATGGGGGCATAGATGAACCACCGGGTATAACCATTTTAATTTTTTTGTTTCCCGGAACTCCGCCGGCTATATCATAAATTAGTTCGGTTAATAAAACTCCGGTTGGAAGTTCGTAAACTCCCGGTTTATTAACATGACCACTGATACCGATTAGAATTGTACCGGGATGTTTTGGCGCTCCAATATTAGCAAACCATTCCCAACCATTTTCTATTATTTTCGGAACGTTTGCGATTGTTTCAACATTATTAATTGTAGTTGGATTTCCCCACAAACCATTTTGTGCGGGGAATGGAGGTTTTACTCTTGGATATCCTCTTTTACCTTCAATGGAATTCATCAACGAAGATTCTTCACCGCAGATATATGCACCTGCACCTTTGTGAATACGAATATCACAATAAAAATCAGTTCCGAAAGTTTGTTTCATTTGTTCGCCAACGTAACCCTTAGCATAGGCGTCATCTAATGCTTTTTGCATTAACTTAATCCATTTATGGTATTCACCGCGAATATATATATAAGCTGTCTTTGCACCGATTGCATAACAAGCAATCAAAATACCTTCAATAAGCTGATGAGGATTCTTTTCGAATACTTCTCTATCTTTAAACGAACCCGGTTCTGATTCATCGCCATTAACGCAGAGATATTTAGGTTTATCTGTAGTTTTTGGCATGAAACTCCACTTGAGTCCGGCAGAAAACGCAGCACCGCCTCTGCCTCTTAATCCTGATTTCTTAACTTCGTCAATAATTTCATCTGGAGTTAAACTGAAAGCTTTCTTTGCGGAATTAAATCCACCGTTAGAAAGGTAGGTATCTAACACATGTAAATTTTCTATTCCGGGGAGAACTATTTTAACTTTTTCCATTACTTGAGTGTATCCAAAATTTCTTCAACTTTATCTTTCGTTAAATTTTCAAAATAATCTTCGTTGATTGCGATCATGGGGGCATAACCGCAAGCACCCATACATTCAACTTCTTCAATTGAAACAAGTCCGTCTTTAGTAACACCAAGATTATCAATGCCGTACTTTTCTTTAATTTGTTTCCAAATTTCATAACCGCCGCGCAGCATACAAGATACATTTGTACAGACTTGTATGTGATGTTTGCCCATGGGTTTTTTATGATACATTGTGTAAAATGTTGCAGCACTCAAGACCGATACATTATCTATGCCTAGTACATTTGCAATTTCCTGCATAACTTCGGTACTGATATATCCATTTTGCTCTTGGGCAATCCAGAGTGTATCCATTACAGCGGCTAAGGCGGTTGGATATTTCTTTCTGCTTTCTTCTATTTTCTTTAGACTTTCGTCTGTAAAATTAAATGACATTTCAATTCTTTTTAGAATTTAGAAATTAGTGTTTAGAATTTGTTTTACTTATCCGCTTCTCCCATTACAGGATCAATACTTCCAATGATTGCAACAACATCGGAAATCATTTGACCTTCACACATTAATGGTAATGCTTGTATGTTACAAAAACTTGGTGATCGAATTTTTAATTTCCAAGGATGCCCGCTTCCGTTGCTCACAAAATAAAAACCAAGTTCCCCTTTCGGATTTTCAACCGAGAAATATGTATCGCCGACCGGAGGATTAATTCCAAAATTTACCAACATGAAATCATGAATTAGCTCTTCCATCTTTGTATAAATTTCATCTTTGTGCGGTAGAACTTTTTTAGGATCGTTTGCTAAAAATTTCCCCGGTTTAATCTTATCCAAACATTGGTAAATAATTTTTACGGATTCTTTTACTTCATCAACACGAACAAAATATCTAGCTAAACAATCGCCTTCATTGTAAACCGGCACTTTAAAGTCCATCTGATCGTAGAACATATATGGTTTAGCGCGGCGGATATCATACTCAACCCCCGAACCTCTTAAGTTCGGCCCGGTAATTCCCAAAGAGATTGCTCTGTCTTTAGGCAATAAACCTATACCGTCAAGACGTTCAACAAAAATTCTGTTTGTATTAAGTAATCGTTCAAATTCGTCGAATGCATCTTTGAATCTATCTAGGAAATTCTTAATCATTTTTAATGCCTCATCACTTGCATCCGAAGCAACGCCTCCGAAACGTGTATAACTAGTTGTGAATCTGGCGCCAATAAGTAAGTCAAATATATTTTGTATGTATTCTCTTTCTCTGAAAGTCCACATAAATGCTGTAATTGCTCCGACATCAAGCGCGAATGTTCCGACAGCAACTAGATGTCCCATTATTCTTCCGAGCTCATTAATTATCATTCGAATATAAGTAGCTCTTTCGGGGACTTCTATTCCGGCAAGTTTTTCAACCGCAAGCACGTATGCAACGTTGTTGCAAAGATTTGCCGTGTAATCTAGTCTATCGGTATGAGGGATGTAATCATAATAATTCATATTCTCGGCCATCTTCTCATATCCTCTATGAAGATAACCGAGTTCCGGCACGCATTTAACAACTGT
>QZJX01000099.1 GCA_003599395.1 Ignavibacteriales bacterium
AAGTTCCATGGGTGGTGAAATTAACTCTCCGGTTTTCTTATCATACTTACCGAACATAACACTTCCTATTTCTACCGCTCGAACTCCGCCTTCAATATATAGTTCACAAACAATTGATTGTCCCGGATATTGGCTTGGTGGAATATTCGGTAAAAATCTTTTTGCATCGATATAAATTGCATGTCCGCCCGGCGGTTCGATAATCGGAACACCGGCATTAACAACTTTCTCACCCAGATATTCCGTACTTCTAATTCTGTACTGTAAATAATGTTCATCAACGACTTCTTCCAAGCCTTGCGCAACGGCTTCCAAATCTCTTCCGGCTAATCCGCCGTATGTAGGAAATCCTTCTGTAACTATTAAAAGATTTCGACATTTCATTGCAAGTTCTTCGTCGTTTAGAGAGAGAAATCCGCCGATATTTACAAGCGCATCCTTTTTTGCGCTCATCGTTGCGCCGTCACCGTATGAGAACATTTCTTGACAGATTTCCAAAACAGATTTATTCTCGTAACCTTTTTCTCTCTTCTTAATGAAGTAAGCATTTTCTGCAAAACGGCAAGCATCAAAGAAAAGAGGAATGTTATATTTTTTACAAACAGAACTAACGTCTTTAACATTTTGCATTGAAACCGGTTGACCGCCGCCGGAATTGTTTGTAACTGTCAACATTACAACCGGAATATTTTCAGCGCCTGTTTCTTTGATAAAATTTTCAAGTTTTTCTACGTCCATATTTCCTTTGAAGTCAGCTTTTTGTTCGGGGTGTTTACCGACTTCACAAAGAAGATCAACAGCTTCTGCACCGCTGAATTCAATGTTTGCTCGTGTTGTATCAAAGTGCGTGTTGTTAGGAATATATTTGCCCGGTCCGCCGAGAATGGAAAACAATATTTTCTCAGCTGCTCTTCCTTGATGTGTTGGGATTATAAATTTATCACCGGTAATTTTTCTAACCGCGGCTTCAAATCTATAAAAGCTTCTTGAACCGGCATATGATTCATCGCCGTCCATGATTCCCGCCCATTGTTTAGAACTCATAGCAGAAGTTCCGCTGTCGGTTAATAAATCAATAAGAACATCATCGGCGTGGATTAAAAATGGATTATAACCGGCATCCTCCAATACTTTTATACGTTCTTCTTTTGTAGTAAATCTAATTGGTTCAACTGATTTGATTTTGAAAGGTTCGATAATAGTTTTCATTCAATCTCCATAAAATTTTAGTACAGAAACTTACCTCAATAGTGAAAAAGAGGCAAATAAATCTAATTTTACTTGAATAAAACAACTTGCTTTGTGTATAAATATTGGGTTTCACCACAAAGAGCACAAAGGAACACTAAGTTTATAAAGCTAAAAAGAGTTCTTGCTCGGCGATATGAAAAATTAGTAATTTTAGGACAGGCATCTCACTTTAACTAATTGTTTGGAGGGTTAATGGACGAATTAAAAGACCAAGAAGTTCAACCACAAGAGGAAACTTCCGAAGAGGATTTTGAATTAAATCATACCGATAAACTTGTCGGTGTTTTTTCAGAACCGGGTAATACTTTCAAGCGTATGTCAAATGTCGGAGTTAAGACAACCGACTGGCTGATTCCGATTTTTGTTGTGATAATTGTTTCGATCATTTCTAATTACGTTATGATGAGTAATCCAACCATCAAATATTCTATCATGGAAAAGCAGATGACCGCAATTGAAGAACGATTTGATGAAATGGTTAAATCCGGACAAATGACCGAAGCTCAAAAAGAACAGCAACTTCAGCAGACTCGTGATTTTATGGAGAACCAAGGAAACACACAAATGATATTTTCTACATTAGGTATTTTGATTTTTACTTTCTTGATGTTCTTCATTGTATCGGGAGTGTTCTTTGCAGTTACAAAGTTCGGCTTAAAAGGGGAAGGAGTTTACAAAGGCGCAATGGGTGCATATGGATTACCGCATTACATAATTGTTATTCAAGTTATTGTTATGGTAATTCTTGCGTTTGTACTCGATCGCTTTATTCAAGGAACAAGTGTCGGTGCAATCTTAGACGGCGATAAAACAACATTTGCCGGATGGGCTCTCGCAAAACTTGATATTTTTTCAATTTGGTTTTATGCGGTTGTTGCAGTTGGTTTCGCTAAAATGTTTAAGTCCGATAGTTACGGCAAATATTTCGCAATGGTTTTCGGATTGTGGCTCGGCGTTGGATTTATATTCTGGCTTCTTGCAGATGCACTTCCGTTTTTACGCTGGTTTGGAGTGTAATAAAATTATCTTTTTTATGGCACGATGATTTATTATGATCATCGTGCCGTTTATGAAAATTGAAATTTCTATACTACTTCAGCAAAATTAATTTCTTGCTATCTACAAAATCACCCGCTGTTATTCTGTAAATATACGTACCGCTTGAAAGATCACTTCCGTCAAAATTTAATTCATAATATCCGGCTTCTTGTGTATCGTTAATAAATTCTTTTACTTCTCTGCCAAGCATATCGTATAATTTTATTGTTACGTTTACCGCTTCGGGGAGTTGATATTTTATTAGTGTTGTTGGGTTAAAGGGATTCGGGTAGTTTTGCGAAAGTGCATATACATCTGGTATTGCTTCTTCATTTCCTTCTTTTTTTATTACCCAGCCACTACCTTCTATTCGGTAATTAATGCTGACGGAAAAATCTGAACTTAATCCCCCATTGCGAATCACTATTACTTTATAATAAACATTATCCATATTAGCATATTGCTGGTCAGGAAGATCAATTTGTAAATCAACATAACTGTTACCAGGAATTGTTGCTATCCTCTCCCACATGCCGGGGAAATCAGTTCTTTTCATTCTATACACCGAATAGGTCGGATTTGTAACATTTGTTTTTGGATCCCATTCAATTTTCGGGTGATTATTTTGAGTTAACTTTTGAATATTTACCGGTGGTGTTGGAGGTGCCCAATCCCAGTTTCCTTCTGATTTTACAGATTCTTTGCCTTCTGTATCTACTGCTGTTATTCTGTAATAGATTTTCTTGTTATCACCGAAATCTGTTATTGGTAAATCTATCGTATTAGCATCGGTTGTACAAACAAAGGCATATTCGTTTAATGAAGGTGCGCTTCCTGTTGTTGTTGCTTTATATACTTTTTAATAATCTAAATCCGGTTCATCATTAGAAAACCACTCAAGCTGAGAAGTTGCCGTATAGTTATCACCGAAGTCTATTTCGGTTTCATTCTCCACACTCAACCCTTGTGGTTTGGAGGGGGAGCCAGCGTAGGGATCGATTACATAAAATTTCATTGTGTACACACCATTTGAGTCTCCAGTGACTTCCAATGAAAAATCATTATTGCTTGTGTTTGTTGATGGGGGATTGCTTTTAGGTGAGAAAACATTGTTAAACGTTGTATCGAATGCATCTTCGTCATCACCCCAAACAGCATCTTCATCGTATAATGGTTTATAACATGATAATCTGTCAGTTCTGCCGTTTGGGTAATAATTATAAAGTATGTCGTAACTCATTTCATCTTCACCATCGGGATTTGGAGCACCCCTGGTAATTTTTCCATTTGGATAAGTCTGATTGTTAAAGGAAAAATCATAATTACCATCTGCACATTCTACATCAATATTGGGAGGGTAACTATTGGGATATCGTATATGATAAATATAAACACCCTTTTCACTTTGTGGGTTATCACCTGTTTGCCCAGCTTTATCAAAGAAATTTGCTTGCTGGTGGTTTTCAATTACAAACCATTCATTACTGCTGAGTTGAAGTCGGTAAGCATTATTATTATCAAGATAGTCTGCAATGTTAGTAATTTCGCTATCTGATGTCGGTGAAATATCCGTATAGTTCAACCAGCCTAGATGATGTTTCTCCCAACTATGCATGCCAGCTCCGGAATTCCATGCAGGACCTCCAGACATAATGCCAAGTCTAGATATGTAGTCTATATGACCAGCGCCAAATAAATAGTGCCCTAACTCATGAGCAGTTGTCAAAGTTAAGTAATCTTTTCCTTCAATTCCGCCTCTAAGAACCGCTCCACCAGTTAATATTGTGTTGCCCTTAATTTTTAGTGTGTCTCCCGTTATTCCGTCGATATCATCAGTTACTATTAAGCTGTCAAGTATTAATTGAGCATACCCGCTCCAACCAACTAAACTATCTATATTTCTATAAACTATAAATATCAAGTCAACAAATCCATCTTTCGCAAATGTTGTTCCGCTCAAAAGATCATATTCACTAAAATCCACTTCACTATCAATCGCTTCAATAATTTCCCGATTTACTCTACCAATACTATTATATTCAGATTCTTCTTTTTCGGTAATCACTAATTGATCATATACTTCACCGACTACATTAAAATTATTATCGGACATATCATTATAGAATTTCGAAAGATTATTATAGGGATATGATCCTGTGATTGAACTATTAACAAAATCAGGCGCCCAAGAAGGGAGAGTGTCTTTCACCCAGTTTGTATTTGAAGGATCACGGTCATCATTTTTAAACTGTGCAAAGATAAAGTAAATTTTTATTGTTCCATTTGTAGGAATTGAGTTGTTTACCATAGTACCTTCTGTACCACAAAATCCTTCCGGTTCAGCAAATAGATAACCGGATATTATTATCAATATTAAGAGTATTCGTTTCATATTGCACCTCATTTAAAATTTTATTTGATAAGTATCATTTTTTTTGTTTGAGTAGTACTGCTTGTTGATAAACTGTAGTAATAAACTCCAGTGGAATAATTTTCTGTATTCAACTGTACACTATAAACTCCGGATGCTCTGTAAGTATCTTCTATTATCTGCAGTTTTTGTCCGAGAACGTTGTAAAGTGTTAGATTAATAGTACCGGCTTTTGCAACTCTGTATGTTATATTAGTATTTGAGTTGAACGGGTTAGGATAGTTTTGAAAAAGTTCTATTTCTTTAGACAGTTCATCTTCACTTTCTTCAACACTTGTAAGTGTACCATACCGCTTACCGTTTATTATTGCTCCAATTAACGGATACGTGGGTGATTCATTCCATACACCAATAATACCAAATCTATCTGCTATTGTTTCAATTAGGAATAATTCAAGGTACTCTACTCTTTTAACTAAAACAGTATCTCCCCAGATATTTACATAATTAGTATCTTTCATTAAAGCTTCTTTAATGAATGGGCCTCCATACCAATCTTTGTAAGGGTATTTCCATGTTTTATACCGTGACCAAAAACCAGCTTCCAAACTATCCATTAACAATTCATTAGTGCTGTCACCGTCTTCATCAACATCTTCAAAGTCAAGATAGTATGAGACTCCGTTCAGAGTATCATTTCTTTCAAACGAAATAAAATGACTCTCTCCTGGTGTAGACTCTTTTCTCCAATCAATTTTCTTAAAGTAGGTTGTGCCGTTTACAACAGTATCACCAACTACATATGTATTTACTACTTTATTGTTAATGTAATACTGCCATACATTACCAATGTGGAGCGGGTTAAATTCATGTACTTCTGAAGAGTATTTCTTTTTGAATTTTTCCGGTACATCGTCAAGATATATGATCTCTTGTGCATGAATTATTGTAAGTAGTGTTAGCATTACAGAGAATATTTTTAACAGTTTCATTTTTCGGTTCCTACTTATTATAAAATTACTTGGAGTATCAGTTCAATTAAACAAACCCACTTGCATAAAAATAATAATTAAACATAACACTCAACACAAGCCTTTGGTTATTAAAGAGGGATGAGTCTTATTCTAAAATACAACTTTAATTTAAACAAGCAAGTTAAATCTTTATAATCTTTGACTTTCTTAAGTTTGAGGGGGGGATAATCACGACTATTTAATATTAAGCATTGGAGATGCTACGAATAAATTCTAATGTCTAAATCCTAATCTCTAAATAAATTCTAAAGCATAAATTCGAATGCTCAAAATCAACTGCCTAATTTGTAATTTTTAGATTTTGTGCTTTAAATTTATTTCGGATTTATCTCATTAGTTAATGAATTAGAATTTAATATTTCTTTGAGTTTTGTATCTCACTTCTTGATTCACATCACTTTTTAATCTTTCATAAACTTCATAATCGATTTTTAATGCTTCTTATTTTTTGAAATATTAGTTTTCTATTAGAAATAAAACTTTTTAGTCGGATTCTGTCATTCGCACTGCGTGGTGACAAATGTTTACTAAAAGCCATTCAACAAAGACATATCAAAAAAAACTTTTCAGTTTCTCTCCATGGATTATAATCTTAATATTCTTTTTTGCTTCAATCAATATTACAGCTCAACAAGATTTGGAAGAAGGCGGTATCAACTTTTCAATTGCAAAAGGAAACGGCGTGAGCAATGATGTAATCAACGATCAAATTTTGTTCATGCTCAAACTTCCGAAGTTCGGCAAGCTTGCAGAAAATATTTCCTATGAAAACGACTTAACGTTCGAATATTTTTCGGGAATTGGTAGATCAAACTTTTTACTCGGTTTAACTCCACTACTAAAATTTGATGTTACTCTTTTAGGATTTCCGTTTTTCTTAAAAGGAGGTATCGGAATTAACTATATCAGCATGCCGGAAATTGCGGGAAGAAATTTAGGCGGGAATTTAATCTTCAGCGATATGATTGGTATTGGCATTGAACTTTGTAATATATCCGATATATGCGTTGAACTTTCTTATTTATTCAGACATATTTCAAACGCGGGATTATACAGCGGTAACGAAGGTTATAATTCTCAGTACATTATGCTTTCGTTTAATTTGCTGTGATTGTTTTTGAAGTGTAAAAATCTTTTCGAGTAAAAAGTCTACAACATTCCTTGCGGATCGATATCAATAATAAGTTTAACATCTCTGAATCGTGAAACTCTATTAAATTCAACAAACGTGTTTAATACTGCCTCGCGCAATATTCTTCCGTTTGGATCGGTTTCACGCTTACTTTTTATCAATAGGTGATATCGGTATTCGCCTTTAAGTTTATGAATGATTGCTTCTTGCGGAGGTGTTATCATTAATCCTTTACTTTTCTTTTGTAATATATCATAAAATTGTTTGATCGCATTTTTAGATCGCGGATCATTTCCGTCTTTTGTTTCTATTAAACACAATCTAGTAAATGGGGGATAATCGCTTTGCTTGCGTAACCCGATTTCTTTTTCGTAGAAACCTTCATAATCACTTTGTAAAACTTTTTGCAGAACAAAATTACTTTTGTTTGCGGTTTGTATTAATACTTGTCCCGGCACGCTGCTTCTGCCTGCTCTTCCTGCAACTTGCGTCAATAATTGAAATGTTCTTTCATCGGCACGGAAATCGGGAATCCACAAAGTTGTCTCCGCGGAAATAACTCCTACCAAAGTAACATCCGAAAAATCTAATCCTTTTGAAACCATTTGCGTACCGACAAGGATATCAATCTCGCCTTTCTTAAAACTGTTAAGAATGGAACTAAGTTTTCCTTTTTTGTTTATGCTGTCTGAATCAATTCGTTCAATTTTTGCGTCGGGGAAATAATAATCGATTTCGTCTTCAACTCTTTGCGTACCGGTACCAAAAAATTTAATTTTAATAGAGCCACAAACCGAACAAGCTTTGGGAACAGGTTTAACATTTCCGCAATAATGACATTGCATAATATTTTTACTTATGTGATAAACATTCGGAACCGAGCAATCATCGCACATTTCAATATTTCCGCAGTCTTCACAAAATACTTGAGTTGAAAAACCGCGTCTGTTTTGCAAAATAATTACACGTTCATTCTTTTTTAATTTCTGATTTATTGCGCTCAATAAATCAGCAGAAAAAGATCCTTCTAATTTTTTCTGTTTTTTAGCTGCGGAAATGTCAACAAGTTTAATCTCCGGCATCTTTGCATTATCGATTCTATCAAGCAGCTCAATCAGTTTGTATTTACCTTGTTTCGCATTGTACATGCTTTCAATTGAAGGTGTAGCCGAACCGAGCAGAACCGGACAATCATTAAACATTGCTTTAATAATCGCGGCATCACGAGCATGATATTTCGGTACCATTTCAAACTGTTTGTAGCTTGAATCGTGTTCTTCATCAACAACAACTAATCCCAAGTTTTTTAACGGTGCAAATAATGCAGAGCGCGGACCGATAACAATACTATATTTTTCAGCGATGATTCCGCGCCAAGTATCGTATCGTTGTCCAAGCGACATGCGACTATGCATAACGGCAACTTTATCACCGAAAGTGTTAAAAAAACGACTTGTAATTTGAGGCGTTAACGAAATCTCCGGAACTAAAACGAGAACGGTTTTCTTTTTCTTGAGTGCTTCTTTAGCGAGGTCAATATAGATTTGAGTTTTTCCGCTTCCGGTTACACCGTGAAGAAGATATGAATCAAATTTATTTTCTTTTATGTTTTTTGAGACAATCTCAATAATTTCTTTTTGTTTTTCCGTAAGTGAAAAGTTCTTAATTTTTTCCGTGTATAATTCTTCGTAAGTTCTTTCGATTTCTTTTTCGAAAACCTCTATCAATCTTTTTTGTTCAAGTGAACGAATTGAGCTGTGTGATGTTTTAGTTTTTTCGATCAATTCACTTTGCTGAACTAATTCGTCTTTACGTGAAAGCAGATCGAGAAGAATGACAACTTGTTTGGGCGAACGAGATTCTATTTCAGGAAGGAATTCATAAATTTCATCTTTACTTTTAGCAAGTTTAACAAACTTTACTTTTCTTACTTTTACTTTTGCATCGTCAATTAAATCTAAAATTGTAATAACGCCGTTTGCCTGAAGTGAATTTAATATCGAATAAATATTTTTTTTCTTTACTGCTTTTTGTAATTGTGAGATGCTGTGTGTTTCCTTTTGCGAAAGTTCAAAAAGTAATTTTGCTTTAATCGTACTCTTTTTCTTTTCTTCATCGTATAATTTTTTACAAAGTTCAACTTCGGCTACAATTCTTCGTTTTGATTCAACATCCGATCCGTAAGGAACAGAATTTCGCAATGCTTCACCGAGTGAGCTTAAATAATATTCCGCAATCCATTCATAAAATTTAAGAGACTTCTTGTCGAATATAGGTTTGTCATCTAAAACATCTCGGATGGGCTTAATTTTTTCTTTTATTTCCGTTGTTTCCGTTAAATCAATTACAAATCCGGTTAAAACTCTTCTGCCAAAAGGAACAACTACGCGTTTACCGATTGCGACTTCATCTCGTAATTCTTTTGGAATTAAGTATGTAAATGAATTTCTAAAGGATTGCGGAAATACAACTTGTGCGTACATTTCTCTCTTAATTTTTACGAACTAAATATACTCTAATATCAAATTAAAATTCTTCATCGAGAAATCATTGCAAATCTTTGTTTAATAAGCTAACTTTATCTTTTAAAGATAAACCAAAAGAGGAAACAATGAAAAAAATCAAAATCATCGTTACAATGTTAATTTTTGTATCGCTTTTTATAAATGCTGAAGATAAAAAATTCGGAAGCGATGTTACTCTAACGGACAAGACAGAAGTAAAAGCAATATTAGAGAATCCCGCTGAATATGAAGGTAAAAAAGTATTAGTTGAAGGAACAATTGTCGGCGTATGCGAATCAAGAGGTTGTTGGATTGAAATTGCCGCAGCAGAAGGATACGAAAAAATTAGAGTTAAAGTTGATGACGGAGTAATTGTATTTCCTATGGAAGCAAAGGGAAAACAAGCTTTGGTTGAAGGAGAAGTTTACGCGGTAACACCTGCAACTTCATGTTCGGGAACATGTTCTGATCATGAGAAAAAAGAAGGTGATGAATGCGAACACGAGACAGCAAAAGTTTACCAAATTAAAGGTCTTGGCGCTGTAGTTAAAATGTAATTTTATGTTTTTTATTTTTAATATAGCCTTCGCGAAAACTCGTGAGGGCTTTTCTTTTAAATATCCCAGAGGTTTAATTGAAAGTTAGAAAGTGGGTGAGAATTCTTCATCGCGATATTGGTTATTTAAGCGTTGGTTTGATAATTGTCTATGGTATTTCCGGTATTGCGGTAAACCATATTAATGATTGGAATCCCAACTATATTATTGAAAAAGATTCGGTTAACATCAATATACTGAGTGACTCTGTTTTAACTGATGATGCGATGATTACTCATATAAAAAGTGAACTAAATATTTCTGACAGCGTAAACAGCTTCTTTAGAAACGGACCAGCTTCAATTCAATTATTTTTCAACAGAAAAACTGTTAGCGCAAATGTTGAACTCGGTAAAGTAGAAATAGAAACAGTTAATGACAGAACCGTCTTTCGCGAAACAAATTTTCTTCATCTTAATAATCCTAAAAAAGTTTGGACATATGTAGCAGATCTATTCGCGGTTGGACTTGTATTTTTAGCTATCAGCGGTATGTTTATGATTAGAGGCAAAAACGGAATTACCGGAAGAGGGAAATATCTAGTCGCAATCAGTATTCTAATACCTGTTCTATTTTTGATAATATATTTTTAGTGATTTTTTAATACATAGATTTTACCAGATTTTTTACGTTAACTATAAGTCCACACTACGGGAGAAACATGAAAAAGTATTTTCCTTTTATTCTATTTCTATTATCAATAACCACAGGTTATCTTTTATACGAATTTGTATTCGAATCGACAAACGATGCCAAGAATGTGAAAACATCCGGGGCAATGAAAGCTTTACAATTTTGGACTGCCCAAAGAGCTTATCCAAATAGTGATATTCCGGCCGATAAATATTACGCGGCGTTTCAGCAAAAAAAATTAAAAGCTAACAAAGTTCAAACAGAACAAAGTTGGAAAGCAATCGGACCAAAAAATATTGGTGGAAGAACAATCTCAATCGCTATCGATCCGGTGAACACAAATACAATTTATGCGGGTTCTGCCAGCGGTGGATTGTGGAGATCTGTTACAGCCGGAATTGGGGAATCGGCTTGGGAACATATTGAAACCGGATTTCCTGTACGAGGAATAGGTGCAATTGTAATTAACCCGGAGAATCCTTTTGAAATTTACATCGGAACCGGCGAAGTCTATAATTATGGAAATACATTGGGCGGAGTTGCAATACGCGAAACTCGCGGAAGTTATGGTATCGGAATATTGAAAACAACCGACGGCGGAGAAACATGGATTAAAAGTTTGGACTGGAGTTACAATCAGCAAACCGCAGTCCTGTCAATGGAAATTGATCCATCAAATTCTTCGATAGTTTGGGCAGGCACAACCGAAGGAACTTTTAAAAGCACGAACAGCGGTGAAGATTGGGAACTTGTTAACGAAACTTTGATGGTAACCGATATCGTAATCAACCCTAGCAACACTGATCTCGTTTACATAGCTTGCGGAAATATGTCATCAACCGGTAACGGTATATATCGAACTAAAGATGGCGGAGAAAATTGGACTAAATTAACCGCCGGTTTACCAGCTAGTTATGGCGGCAAAGCATTGCTTGATATATATCATGATGATCCCAATTTATTATACGCCAGTATTGGTGACGGCTATTCTTCCGGTGATCCATCTTGGTTATGCAAAACAACTGATGGTGGAGATACTTGGACAATTGAAAGTCAGACAAACTATACAACTTATCAAGGATGGTTTTCACATTTTGTAGTTATTAACCAAAATGATCCTACACAAATTTTAGCCGCCGGTGTAGATGTTTGGAAATCAACTAACGGTGGAGGTAATTTAACAAGAAAATCAAATTGGGCTGCTTGGTATCTTGGTCAAACTTACGCGGGCGAACCGGAAGGTCCGCCAAATTACTCTCATGCCGATCATCATACTTTTGCTGTTCATCCAAATGATCCGGATGTAGTTTATTTCGGAAATGACGGAGGTATTTTCATTACAGAAGATTTTGGTGAAACTTATGAAGGAAGAAACGGTGGTTACCAAACCACACAATTTTACGGTGGTTTTTCAGTTGCACTAAACGATAGCAACTTGGCAATCGGTGGAATGCAGGATAATGCAACGGCAATTTATTTAGGGGAAGACTCATGGTATCGTGTGATAGGAGGCGACGGCGGTTGGGCTGCAATCAATGAACAAGATGGTTACCTTTACGGTTCAAGTCAATATTTAAGAATATATAGAAGTAACGATCTATTTAATTCTTCGTTTGATTTTGTATCACCATCTTCTCTTAATCCACCTTTTATTGCACCTTATGTCGTTGCATATGGTGACCCAACTGTAATGTACGCTGCTTCACAAAGAATCCACAAATCAACTAATGGGGGAAGCAACTGGTTTAATACTGCGACAAATCTTGTAATTTCAAATAATCTTCCAGTATCACTTGCTGTATCTCCGCATAGCGATGATTTTGTGATGGCAGGATATGCTCCGGTTAACAGCCGTGCTCAAATTTTTAGAACAGTTGACGGCGGATCAACTTGGGAAAATGTAACCGGAAATTTACCTGACCGATATCCCATGGATATTGCTTTTGATTTACAGAATGAATTGAATGTATATGTTGTAATGTCCGGGTTTGGTACTTCACATGCATTCAAATCAACCGATGCCGGCGAAACATGGATTGATATTGGCGATGGACTACCGGATGTTCCGACTTCAACTATTGCCGTTCATCCATATGATCCGGAAATTCTTTATGTAGGAAATGATCTTGGAATCTATGTTTCATTTGATCAAGGCGAAACATGGAATGAATTTAATGATGGTTTACCGGACGGCGTGTTTGCTATGGATCTTTCATTTTCATTAGCAAATGATGTTATGCGATTAGCAACCCACGGTAACGGTGTTTATGAAAGTAAATTGTTAACTGAACCATTAACTTCCGTAGACGACGATAAACTTGAACTCAATTTTAGTTTATCACAGAATTATCCGAATCCTTTCAATCCGGAAACCAATATTGAGTACTCAATCCCAAGTTCCGGTAAAGTAACGCTAAAAGTTTTTGATGCACTGGGACAAACGGTAGAAGTGCTTGTTAATGATATTCAATCTGTTGGAAATCATTCAGTAATATTTAATGCCGGAAATCTTTCGAGCGGAATTTATATTTATCAACTTACTTTTGGTAATAATCAAATAAGCAAGAAGATGAATTTTGTTAAGTAGAATTATAAATTCAATACAAGTTTTCATACAAGGCGACTCAATCGAGTCGCTTTTTTATTATCTTTCTATTTCCAATAAAATTAATTTGTTTTGCTTGAAGAAATAATTCTCATCGGATTAATAATTTTCCTTGCTGCTTTTAATCAAGGGTTGACCGGTTTTGGTTTTGCGTTAACATCTATACCGTTATTAAGTATGGTGGTTGGAATTAAAGAAGCTATTCCACTTGCAGCGCTTTGCGGATTTGTTGTTAACATTTATCTCACTATCCAACTTAAATCTCATATCAATTTCTCCGATATCAAATTTTTACTTTTTGGTTCTGTTATGGGAATTCCGCTTGGTGTTTTCTTTCTTTCGGAAGCTGATGAGAATTTGATATTGAAGTTACTTGCCCTGATTATTTTGCTGTTTGTACTTATAAATATCGCACCGTTTATAAAACCATTTAAATTAACCAACAAGTGGGGAATATTTTTCGGATTCTTCTCCGGTATGTTAGGTGGAGCTTTTAATACTAACGGTCCGCCTATTTTAATTTATTTCTATCTAAAAGATTGGGATAAATTCAAACAGAAAGCTTCGATTACGGGATTTTTTATAGTCACATCTACACTAATTGTATCATCTCATGCGATAAGCGGATTTACGACTCAGCTTGTTATTACACATGCAGCTTATGCACTTCCGTTCTTAGTTACTGGTTTGTTGCTTGGATCATTCACTTTCCCAAAAATTTCTTCAAAGTTGTATAGAAAACTCATCCTATTATTTTTAACAACAATGAGTTTGGTATTACTTATACAATAATTTTATTCAATTAAGGGATTCGGAAAACTTATACTAAATATCGTCCCTTTTCCCTTTATACTTTCAACCGAGATTTCAACATTATTTACTTCACAATATTTTTTAACTAACGCTAAACCCAATCCCGTACCTTCAAACTTTCTAGTATAACCCGATTCTTCCTGAGAAAATGGTTCGAAGAGATTTTTTTGAAATTCTTTTGACATTCCGATTCCGGAGTCAATTATATCCACAATAACTTTCTTATCATTTTCAGATAAACAAATTTTTACTTCACCTTTAAGCGTATATTTAATTGCGTTATCAATTAGGTTGGCAAATATTTGAGTTGTTGTGTATAAATCAGCGTTTACAAAATATTTTTTGCTTGAATCAGATTTTAAAATTAATTGCAAATTTTGTTTTTTGGCTTTTACCAAAAATTCAGAATAAAGCCCGTTAATTACATCTTTCTGCAAATCTATTTTTTCGATTTTGGGTTCATATGTACCTGATTGCAATTCCGATAAATTCAAAATTAAATCTATCGTTCTTATTACTCTTGAACTTCCTCTCTCTATTGAAGAAAAGTATTCATCGATATTTTCCAATCTGTTTTCTTTTATATCTTCCTTAATTAAATAACTGAAACTAAGTATAGTATTTATCGGTGTTCTTATTTCATGCGACATTTGTGCAAGAAATTCGGATTTAAGAGAATCTGCTTTTTCCGCATTTCGTTTAGCAATTTTCAATTCATCCGATTTTGTTTGTAATTCTTTTATTACCTCTCTTTCACTTTCAATTGTTTTTGTTAATCCGTTAATTAATAGTAAAAAGGCAAATACCGTGAATGCATTTAGTGTAGCAAAGTTGACAATAATAATAATCCATATTTCGAGGGAAAATTCTCCCAACGAGATCGGTGTATAAATCCCAGTGTAACGAAGAATCCCAAACAATATTAAAATAATTACATTAAGTACAAGGAAAGAATAAGCATAGATTTGTTTCATAAAGACAGAAGCAACAATAGGTAAAAAGAATAACCATAAATAACCGGCACCAGATGATCCGAGAACAAACAGAAGCATGATCGCAAGGATGTAAAGAACCGAAACCAATATTGTGGATTTGATATGAGTGTTCATCGGTTTCTTCATGTATAGAAATATTACGATTGCATATGCAACTGTATCGATAATTGCCACATCCCAAAGACTTGCTTCAACGGCTAAAATAACACTGGGGAAGTAAGCCAAGGCAGCTAATCGCACCATCACAAAAAGCACAGAAAGCACAAGTTTTTCACGCCAGTAAATTACTCCATCGGCGGGGGTAGAATTTATTGGGTTTGCATAGCGACTGTATTTTTCTCGAAGTTTCCTGATAGATAATTGCTTTTTTTAGTCAGATGAACGGTTATAAATATAATAAACATATTCGAAGAGTGATTTGAATATTTTTCTTTTTTGAAGATCATTTGGTCTTGTTATTTTATTTAACTCTTTTTAAGTTAGTAATGTCTTTTTATAGAATTAACAAGGAGTAACATAAAATGATGTACGTAACAGATGAATGCATAGACTGTTCAGCTTGTGTGGATGAATGTGAACAAAACGCTATTTACCAGGCAGGTGAAGAGTTTCAATTGAACGGTGAAACTCAAGCTCCACTTTCTGATGATCATACATTCATAGTTAATGAACTATGCAACGAATGTAAGTCATGTATAGAAGTTTGTGCAGTAGATGCAATTGAAGAAAGATAAGATTTATTGATTTTCTTCTTTACAAAAAAAGTCCGTCAATTGACGGACTTTTTTATACAAAATTCTATGAGTCTTAAATCTCACATCTAAAATCTAAATCACCCTTTCGCAAGATCAATCATCATTTCAATTTCTTTTACCATTTGATCTAAGTTGCCGCTAAAGCCGACACTCTTGAATTTAATATTTTGGTCGGGACCAATAATAAATTTCGTCGGAATTCCATCAACTTTATATTGAGTAATTACTTCATTATCTAAGTCCAGCAATACGTGAAATGGATAATTATTCTCTTTAACAAAATTACGTGCGTTTTCTTCTTTGTTATCAACACGCTCCCAAGTATTAACAAACAAGAATACTACAGATTCATCGTCTTGGTAATTTTGAACGGCGGTTTTTAATCCCGGGAATGAACTTAAACAAGGACCGCACCACGTTGCCCAAAAGTCTACTAGAACTGTTTTTCCTTTATAATCAGAAAGTGAAACAAGATTACCATCCAAATCATTAAGAGTAAATGCAGGAGCCGGATCGTTTATCATTTTTGATTTGAGATCATTAAGCATTTCTGTTTCTGCTGCAGAAATAAATTGACTGAGGAATTGATCATATCCTTCTTCGCTTCCTTTATCGGCAATGTAAGCTGTTTTAAGATTAGCTTGAAGCTCGGATGAACCGTTTCCTTCTTCGATAAATTTGCTGATTGCATCAAGTGCTTTTTTGTTTTCGCCAAGACCAACTAATAAATTCGCATAATAATTTCTTAGATCTTGATCGCCGTATAATTTATCCGTGTTTTCAATCGCTTGCGCTAGAACTTTTTCGGCTTCATTTTTAGACCCGCTCTCTGAAAGAAGAATCCCGTATCTGTATTGATTCAAGCCGAGATAATATGCTCTTCCGTTTTCCCACTCTTTAATTGTTTCGCTTGGATTTTTTTCTACATATGGTTCTTCCAAATTTAATTTCGCTTGTTTAACACCCACTTCAGCAAATTGTAATGCTAATTTAGGATCGGCTTCTGCTTCAATCATTTTATTGACGGTGTACTGATAATAAAATGGATGAACTTTATTTAGATTAGAAATTACAAAATCATAGGCTTCTTTAAACTTCCCTGCTCTTGCCAAAGAATAAACTAAATCGTTGCTTATGTTACTTAGTTTTTCACTATCCGGGTATTTTGTTTTAAGCGATTCATAAACTTTCAATTTTTCTTCTTCATTCGGAGCAAAGTTAAACTCTGCAAATGAGTAATCTTCAACAAATTCTCCATCTGGATATTTATTGAAAATTTCCGCTCTGTATTTTTCAACTTTTTCGTTTTGTTGTAATCTTACATACCATTTAGCCAGTAATCCTAATTCGTTTTCTGTTAACTCCGATTTTTGTTCAAGTTGTGAAAGCTCATCCGAAATTATGCCGTTAACTTCGTCCGGTCTAACTCTTAAAAGTACATTAAAATATGATTCGAGATATTCCGATTTAACTTCGGGATTCTCTTTAAATGCTTCGTTAAATAGAGAAACAGATTTTTCTCCGTCTCTTTCCAATCCTGCTGATCTTCCCCACAAATAATAACCGGCTGCCAAACCTGCTTTAGAGCCTGCAATAACCTTTCCGTTTTCGTCATAGAGGTTAAGCAAATAACCTTGTTTGTTGTTATTATCTTCAGTTTCATAGTTATCGCGATCAACAAACTTTACAATAACACCCCGCGTATTTGGAAAGGAAGAAAACTTTCCAATGAATCCTTTTCCTTCTTTCTGCATTTCAATACCGATTGCATCATCAAGCTCTACACCGTAGAGATAAGCAATCATATCAACATTTTCTTTTCCTTCCAGCGGTGTTCCTGCTGGATCATACATTACTGTAATTTCATCAGCAGCTTGTGGTTTTTCGGGCGATGTTGAAAATGTGCCTTCAAACTTTGGTCCGCAGCTAATAAATAGAATCGTTGTTAATAGAATAAGTAAAACTGATTTAATGATATTCATAAGGAATATCCCCCAATCTTTTTAAGAAATGATCAAGAAATATATCACTTTAATGAGACATCAAAAAGTATAAAAGAAGAACTTTCTCTTGTTTTGATAGAGATTTCCTGTTCATCGGTGATTTTAAGAGCATCTCCATTCGCAATACTTTGATTGTTGACGGATAATTCTCCGGCAAATTGGAAAAGATAAACTCCTCTGCCTTCATCGATTTTATAATTAAGTTCTTTCGTATTATCTAGATGTGAAATGAATAAATCAGCATCTTGATTAATTGTTACTATTCCATCGCCATTTTTTTTACTAACGAGTTTCAATAATGAGTTTTTTGCGTCATTGGGATTATATTTTGTCTGTTCATAACTAGGCTCATAACCGGGTTTATCCGGAATAAACCAAATCTGTAAAATATGTGTCGGATTTTCATCTGAATTATTAAACTCGGAATGATAAACTCCTTTTCCGGCGGTCATTCTTTGAACTTCACCCGGACGAATGACACCCTCACCACCGGTGCTGTCTTTATGCGCTAATTCACCTTCAAGAGAAATTGTTACTATTTCCATGTTATTATGTGGGTGTGTCGGAAACCCGGCACCCGGAGCGATAATATCATCGTTAAGAACTCTAATCGGTCCAAACTGAATATTTTCCGGGTCATAATAATTTCCGAATGAAAAACTGTGATAACTTTCCAGCCAATCTATATGAGTTTTTCCGCGTTGGTTACTTTTAACTAATTGTATCATTTTTACTTCCTTTCTTTATCACTACATCGTGATATTTATATTTTAAGCATATATCTAAATTTTTTTATCGTTTCGCTAAAGATTTACCAAGTTTTTTTAATAAATCGCCGAGTGTTTTTTGCTCATCAACCGATAATATGGAAAATATTTCCCCGATTCGGTCTGCATGATCGGAAAAAATTTTTTCAAACAATTTAACTCCCTTTTGAGTTAATTGAATCAAAATTGCGCGCCTATCTTCTTTTGAAAATGTTCTTTCGATTAATTGCTGTTTCTCTAAATTATCTAAAACCAGCGTCATATTACCGCCACTAACCAACATTTTGTTACAAAGTTGTCCGACTCTCAAAGGTCCGAGATGACCTAATGCTTCAATAACTCCGAATTGTGGTGTTGTTAAATTATATCCCCGTATGTTTTCATCAGATAGATGAGCGATAACGGAATGTGCTCTTGCTAGTTTAATCCAAGTATTTAACGCAAGATCATTTTTCTTACCGTAACTTTTTGCTGCCCCCATAACAAGATTCCTGCTGTATAAGTTCAAATTCAAAATAAAATAAATCGGATAGATTGTCAAATTAAAATTACGTTGCTATATTTAGTAGGAACTTTTGAGTATATTTAATTTGTTATATAATCATAAAATTATGACCACAACTGCCACAAAATATTTTACGCCGGAAGAAGCTAAACGTACTCTACCTTTAGTAAAAAAAATCGTTAAAGATATTCTGGACACAAGTTTTCAGATTAGTACTATCGCAGAACAAATGGGTCCCGAAGCACAAGAAAATCCCGAAGTACAAAAATTAATCGGCGATCTAAATTATTTTATTAGAGAGCTGGAAGAAATCGGTTGTTACTATAAAGATTGGAATTTTTCAATAGGGCTTGTTGATTTTCCTTCATTTATTGGAGAAGAAGAAGTCTATCTTTGCTGGCGAAGTGATGAAGAAGACATTTTATATTACCACGGAATAAATGAGGGATACGCCGGAAGAAAACGTATCCCCGCAATTTATTAAATTAACTCCTACTTACTTTTTTCAATTCTAAACGATGTAGTTATCTCCATTGCTTTGCTTAACATCGCTGTAACACCACAATATTTTGTTTGTGAAAGTTCAATTGCTTTTTCAACATCTTTTTCTGCAATATCATTTCCGTAAAAAACATATTCGATATGAATTTTTGTAAATACTTGCGGATAATCTTCGGTTGCATCCGCGGTTAAGTTCATTTCAAAACCTTCTAACTTAACACGCTTCTTTTGCAATATTGAAGCAACATCTGCACCGGTACATCCGCCGAGACTTAAAAGTAACAATTCTTTTGGTCTAATGGCCGCGTTACTTCCACCAAACTCTTCCGGACCATCCATTGTAATCCAATGATTAGAATCAGTCTTGCCGGTAAATGTCAATCCTTGTACTTGTTTAATGAATGCTTTCTTTTGTGCCATTTTACTCTCGTGAAATTATTTTTACTTGAAAAGTTAATCAATCTTTTCAAAATACAAATCATTAAAATGAAAATCGGGATTTGGTAAATCAATTTTGAAAGCTGTGACTTTTCCTCTTGAATTAAAATCGAATGTTACAAAACCTTCAGGAAGATATTCATCTTTGAATTTAATTTTAAACGTATCATTATGCCAATGTTCCATTTCACTTACGAATACATCTTTGGCAGGTAGAGTTAAAACAAG
>QZJX01000080.1 GCA_003599395.1 Ignavibacteriales bacterium
CGCGAGGCTGGCCGATAAAAACCGCGCCGGTTTGACTGGGATGTTTTCAGGTCTATACTCAATCTGTCCGGTTTTTTCTTTTTACTTCTAGGCCAAAACCTGCTGCCCACTCCTCCGGCCATTATAACTGCATAAAGTTCCATCTTAAAATCTCCCTTTTCCGGCAACAATTGATTTGCCGAATTTTTCCGCTTTGTTCAAGTAAGCAGTAATATCAATTTCTTTTTGTTTAACAACGGCAACAATTACAATTAGACAGGCACGCATTCCTTCTACAGTTTCGTGAATCGGAGTAATTTCATTGTCCTTTATCTGAGCCAGCGCTTGAGTTATTATTCTATGCATGTTTGTAATAATTTCAAACCCAACTTTTTCCGAAAGTGAAGTATTAACTTCCATAAGTTCATAAAACTTTTTGATTTCTTCACCCGTGTAACTCAAATTTTCTAATTTTTTGAAAAATGTATCCAATTCTTTAACCGGTTTTAAAATAGTTTTTTCAAAATACTCAAAACTTATTTCATCGGACTCGATCACATCGTCGAGTACTAATTTTTCAGTAATTGAATGTTCTTTTTCAACAAGCTCAGCTTGTGGTCTGTGAATTTTAATTTCCGACATCGCTTCAGGTTTACTAGGTTTTTCACTTTTATCGGATTTGCTATCTCTATCTGAAATTTCTTTTAAAATATTTTTCATATTTAGAGGTGTAACGACATCAAGCACATTGTTTAGTTCTTTAATTAAACTGTGACTGTGTCCCTTAAACATGTCTGATATTTTCAAGAAATCAATTTTGGAAGTGGCAATAAAGTGGTAAATCTCATCCAGTTTGATTGCAAATTTAGATAGCGAAGTAACCTTTTTCATTTGTTGAATTTCAAATTCAATACTTGAACAACTTGAGAGATGTTCTCTTAAAATTGCGACAACCTCAATTTTCTCGGAACTTAATCTGAGATTATTTGAAGCTGTAATAATTGACTGAATTATGTATTGTTTAACTAGATTCATTTACAGAAATTCAACGAACTGTGCCCTGTGGAATCAAAATATTACTTAATAGAAAGCTTTATTTAATTATTAAATGTAATCAAAATTATTGACTTTATTAATCGTATACTTATTTTTAGATTTATAATACATTCTATCCGTTTTTGAACTTTTAATTAAAATGAAAGGTTTTCTATTTTATGCTTGGATATAGATTCAGCAAATATAATCCTATTCATAAATCGTTTTCAGCATTCGATAAATTGCTTGATATTTTTATGCAATTAATCAATATAACGGCAGGAGGTGTTTCAGAAGCACTCAATTGGATGAACGAACTTGATAGAAGGTACAATATTACAGATAATGATTACGGAATGGGTGATTTTATAGAAGATCTTAAAGACAAAGGATACATAGATGATAATCCTGCTAATCCCAATAAATTTAGTATAACCTCCAAATCGGAAAGAGAAATTAGACAACGTTCATTGGAAGAGATATTCTCAAAATTGAAGAAATCGGGTAAAGGTGATCATAGAACTCATTTCAGTGGGTTTGGTGATGACAAAACATCGGAAAGAAGAGATTTTCAATTTGGTGATACTTTAGATCAAATTGATGTGACTTCCTCAATTAAAAATGCACAAGTTAATCACGGGATAGATGATTTTCATCTCACAGAAAATGATTTGGAAGTTGAGGAAAATGAATTCAAGACAAATACATCTACTGTCTTGATGATTGACATTTCTCATTCAATGATATTGTACGGCGAGGATAGAATTACTCCAGCTAAAACTGTTGCAATGGCTTTAGCTGAATTAATAACTACTAAATACAAAAAAGATACCCTTGATATAATTGTATTCGGTAATGATGCATGGTCAATCGAAATAAAGGACCTCCCCTATTTGCAAGTCGGTCCATACCATACAAACACTTATGCCGGGCTGGAATTGGCAATGGATATCTTACGAAAACGGAAAACATCCAACAAACAAATTTTCATGATTACCGATGGCAAACCGACTTGCTTGAAGCAAGGTATAAAATATTATAAAAATAGTTTCGGTTTGGATCGAAAAATTATTAATAAAACATTCGATCAAGCTGCAAAATGTAAAAAACTCGGAATACCAATTACCACATTTATGATTGCAAGCGATCCATATTTGCAGCAGTTCGTAAGAGAATTTACAATTACTAACCAAGGTCGAGCTTATTATAGTTCACTAACCGGTTTAGGAGAATATGTGTTTGAAGATTTCGTTCGGAACCGAAGAAAAAGATTAAGATAAATGGAGAATTAATGCAAAAAAATATTGAATCAATAAAAACATTCGGTGAATTAAAGGCGTCCGATTATAGAACTCGTTCAGTCAAAGATGAGTTGCGTTCTAATTTAATTTATAAATTAAAAAAGGGTGAAAATCCATTTGATGGTATTGTCGGTTATGATGAGACAGTTATACCTGATATTCAAACAGCAATATTATCTCGACACAATATGATATTGCTCGGTTTAAGAGGGCAAGCTAAAACTAAGATAGCTAGACTAATTGTAAACTTATTAGATGAATATCTTCCGATTGTTGCCGGTTCAGAAATGCATGATGATCCTTTTAATCCATTGTCGCGTTATGCAAAAGATATCCTTAGTGAAATGGGCGACGATACCCCGATTGAGTGGATAAATAGAGATACACGCTATACAGAAAAATTGGCAACACCTGATGTTACAATTGCTGACTTGATTGGTGATGTTGATCCGATAAAAGCGGCAACTCTCAAACTTCCCTATTCTGATGAACGAGTAATTCACTTTGGATTGATTCCTCGTTCTCACAGAGGCATTTTTGTAATAAACGAATTACCTGATCTCCAAGCAAGAATTCAAGTTGCATTATTTAATATTCTTCAAGAAAAAGATGTTCAGATTCGAGGGTTTAAAATTCGATTACCTTTAGATGTACATTTTGTATTTACTGCAAACCCTGAAGATTATACAAATCGTGGTGCAATTGTAACTCCGCTAAAAGACAGAATTGAATCTCAAATATTGACTCATTATCCACGTTCGATAAGCGATTCAAAAAAGATAACATCTTCTGAATCATCATTAACAATCGATCAAAAAGAAAATATTATTGTACCGGATATATTTAAAAATCTAATTGAACAAATAGCAATGGAAGCGCGTAGTAGTGAGTATGTGGATTCTAAAAGTGGAGTCTCTGCGAGATTGACAATATCCGCATATGAAAATTTAGTCAGCACTGCTGAACGCAGAATGCTTCTGAATGGTGAAAATCTTACTACAATTAGGTTTAGTGATTTAGGCGGAGTAATTCCCTCAATAACCGGAAAAATAGAATTAGTTTACGAAGGAGAACAAGAAGGCCCTTTGAAAGTTGCTCACATATTAATCGGTAAAGCAATCAGAAATCAATTTGCAAACTATTTTACAAGTCCGGATCTAATGAAGAAAAAGAATCAAGAAAATCCTTATTCAAAGATCATTAGCTGGTTCAACTCCGGGAAATATATTGATTTAAATAAAAATGCATCAAACACGGATTACAAAGATGCATTACATAAAGTTAACGGATTATCCGATTTAGTGAATACTTTTCATCAAAATGAAACTGAAGAAAATAAATTATTGCTCATGGAATTTCTGCTATTCGGTTTGTCCGAATATTCTTTATTAAGTAAAGAAGTAATTGAGTCCGGTCTAAAATTCAAAGATATGTTGAGCAGCATGTTTAACATAAATCAATCCGAAGATGATGAAGATTCAGAAGAAAATTATTATTAATTTTTAATAGCACTTCAACAAAATTAATTTGGAGATAAAATGTTAGTTACAACAACCAATACTGTAGAAGGAAAGAAAATTGCTAAATATCTTGGATTAGTCTCCGGTGAAGCAATTCTAGGTGCAAATATATTTAAGGATTTTTTTGCCGGAATTCGTGATATTGTTGGTGGACGTTCTGCTTCCTATGAAAAAGAATTACGACGAGCAAAAGATTTAGCAATAAGTGAAATGATAGACCAAGCAAGAAGTATGGGAGGTAATGCAGTTCTTTCAGTAGATCTAGATTATGAAACTATTGGTCAAGGCGGAAGTATGTTAATGGTTTCTGCAAATGGAACAGCTGTTGTTTTGGAAGATTAATATGTATGGTAATTTTTTAAGGCTTTGAATCTGTTCTAAATTACTTCTACAAATTTTTGCGCAAACCAAGAACAGATAAAAGCCCAACTGAAACTGTAAAGAGTACCGATTAAAATGTATTCTGCCTGTTTTCTATTGTTACTGTCATGAAGTTCACCAAATCTGAAAATGGATTTTGCTGCAACAAGAAATCCGACAGCGGTTATATTCCCTGAAATTACAAATAGGAAAATTAGTAATCGTTCTAGTTTTCCTATTATTTCTCCCCCTTTCAGTAACCCTTTATTTTTATCATCAATTTGATCAAGAAATGGTTTAACTAACATTCCGACAACAATTCCTCCGGTAAGCACAGTGATAATTATACCACTTACATATAAATTGGCTACCAGAAAAATATATCCAAACTCATCCAACCAGAAACTTTGCACGACCGTAGTTGTGCCAATTGCTGCAGCTATTATTCCAATAATAAGAAGATGTGCTGCCTGATCAATAGAAAAACTAAGTATATAATGTGAGTTTCTTGATGCTGTTTTCAGTTTTATCAAATCGATTGCAGCATGAGTTACAGCAATTATAAGCGGGATTAACCAATTACTCCAAATTCCAACGAAGATATAACTGAGAATGGCTATTATAATAATATGCTTAGCAAATACTTTACCATTTGCTTTATTATCCACGTCCCCTTTTGTCTGAAGAAGAAAATCACCTATAACGTGAGCAGTAACCAATGTTATCAATAGATAAATTTGGTTAGTGATCATGGATGCCTCCTCAATTAATACGATGGGTTGTAATTTTTGATTACAACCATAATAGGTTGTAATTAGCATATACAACCTTAATAGGTTGTATATGCATTTTCCCCCTCAATAAAATTAGAACTAACTAGAATTTTAATTCTCATTTTCAATTTTCTTTAAAACATTCTCAATTATAAACCAATGCGAACTAACAAGATGTTTCTGAACAGCTTGCTGGGTAAGTCTATTGCCTTCCCATGATTCGGCAATCTTCTGCTGAGACCAACCATTTAGTGCACCACGAATAGCAATCGATTGTTTAACAGTCCACTTTGAAGCCAACACATCTACTAGTTGGAAAATTAAATTTAAGTAATCATTTTTTTTGTAAGAAGGATAGTCAATGCCCAATCTATTTTTATTAAGTTTCTCCAACCCCCTTCCGGAAAGAAGAAACGCTTGTCCGTTACCTAAACTAACACGTTTATTATTTAAAGAATCTATTGTACCAACACCTATAAATATCTTAGTATCGAATCCATGAATTTCCATTTTACTCTTTAAAGTAGCTCTAAAAAATAAAGCAATTCTTAATGCTGACATAGGTTCTGTTACTAATAACTGCCAACTATCCCCACGAAAGATATCAATATCCAATGGAATGATGGTTTTATACAGATTACGCAATTCCTTTGATGTTTTTCTAATTGAATTAAGGAGTTTTTTACGTTGGGATGCATTTAGTTTTGATGACCCAACAATATCCCCTGTCAAAATAGCGTAGGATTTTTTTTTATCAATTATAAATTTAGCAGTCATAATTAATCATTATCCTTCGTGTTTTGTTTTAAAGCCTTTTTTCATCCAGCCTGTTGCTAAAAATAATCCAATTGGAGTTATAATAGCAATACAACCATAAATCAACCACATCATTTCTGAGTTCATCATTGATTGCGGTACATCGCCGGGTATATAATTCATTAAGAACCAACCTGAATACAAACTAGTAACAATTTTTGTTAAGAACCACGGGAATTGCCCTATACCCATATAAATACCGGTCATGTTCTTTGGTGCTATTTCAGCGACCCATTGCAAAAATCGAGGCTGCCACATTGCTTCACCTATTGTCATTATAACGAGGTAAGCCATTAGATTGAAAAAGGTGGGTCCTGATGCTAAAATAAAAGTTGGCAATGCCATAACTGCAGTACCGATTATCATCATGTTATAAGTGTTTTTCTTTGAAGTAAGTGCCGTTACCATTGGTGCTAAAATGAAAATCAATATTGGATTGAGATTTACGAAGAACTCAAAATTATCTTGGACAAAACCATCGAACGCACGGCTTGTATATAACGGTAATGTTAACCAATTATGTGCAAAAAGTGTTTGAACGGGTATAAGAATAAAAATGAAAAATAGAAATCTCATATCACGCAACGGGAAATTCTTTATGTAGAATTTAAGTTTCTCTTTTGAGGTTAATTTATCCATTTCGTCTTCCTCTTCGGCTTCCTCTGCCGTCACACCGGATTCAGCTTTTATTTGGTCAACAGCATTCTTCATGGCTTTTTTCGTGATGATAAAGTAAACTATTCCAATACCCACAACTGTAAATATTGTCATAAACCAAAACACACCTGTAATTTCAAATGCTTTTCTTATAGGAGGAGAAATCAAACCCGGTAAAAATCCACCAAGATTCATTAGCGCATATAGCATTGCGTAGCCCATGGCGGCTGTTTTGGGTGTAGTTAATTTTTTAACACCGGCATAAGCTGCGGGTTGATAAATTCCATAACCAATTATTATACCCAAAATACCTAGCATTGCAAATACATGAGAAGTATTCCATAATCCGGGTAAACCTATTTCCGGTGATATTGTTAACAACAATCTACCTACAAGCATAAATGAAAGTGCTATCAGCAAAGCTTTTCTCAGACCAATCCAATCAACTGTTGCACCAAGGAATAACATAGCAATTGTTATACCGGCGGTAAGAATACCAACCATTCTTCCGGCATCAATATCATCAAGACCAATATACTGATTGAAAAAGATTGCAAGCAATCCTACAATTCCAAAGTAAGTCATACCCTCAATCACGTATGAAAAATTAAGTCCGAATAATGCTTTTGAGGTATGAGCTAAATCAATAAATGGTTGAGTTAGTTCTTTAATAATTCCTTTAAAGAAATTTCCATTTTTTGTTTCTTCAGTATTCTCTGTCATAATAAATCCCGATTATTATTTATAATATTTACTTCAGGTTCCAATTTTATTCCAAACTTATCATAAACATTTTGTTGAATGGTTTTTGCAAATTTAAGTATTTCTGATCCGGAAGCACCGCCATAATTCACAATTACTAATGCTTGGTCTATATGAGTTCCTACATCACCAACTCTTTTTCCTTTTAAACCGCATTTTTCAATCATCCAACCGGCTGAGATTTTATATACATTTTCATCATATGGAAATGCTACAATATCCGGATAATTTGTTTTAATTACTTCTAGTTCAGAAACGTTTACTTTTGGATTCTTAAAGAAGCTGCCGGCATTTCCTAGTTTTTTAGGATCAGGAAGTTTACTTGTTCTTATAAATACTACTGCATCTCTAATATTCTGGATGTTCGGTTCATCAATATTTGCAGATCTCAAATAAGAATCTAGCGAACCGTATGTTAAATTTATTTTTTTTTGTTTGGATAAAATCAGATTAACTTTTGTAACAATAAACTTTCCTTTTAATTCTTTCTTAAAAATACTTTCACGGTAGCCAAAATTACATTCATTATTTAGATAAACTTTCTGTTTCAGCGAATCAATAAATATACCTTCAACAGAATGTAAAACATTTTCTAGCTCAACTCCGTATGCACCAATGTTTTGAATTGGAGCGGCTCCAACCGAACCCGGAATTAAAGATAGGTTTTCGATTCCGTAATAATTTTTCTTCACGGCATATTGAACGATATCATCCCATACTTCACCGGAACCAATTGATAACTTAACATCATTTTGAGAAATGTTTACTTCGCTGATTCCCTTAATATTATTATGGAGAATGACTCCATCATAATCATTGATGAAAAGAATATTGCTTCCCCCACCTAAAATAAATAACTGTCTTTTATCAATTTCTTTCGAGTTTAACAGTGCAATTAATTCTTCTTCAGAATTAAACCGCGCAAATTGTTTCGAAAAGCATTCAATGCCAAATGTATTATATTTTTTGAGAGAATAATTATGATGGACAGTACTCAATTCTTTCTCCAATCAATCTGTTCAATTTTTTCACCGTCGCTTACAAATAGAATTGCACCCAGTTCATCGGTTCGAAGAATTTGAGAATCGTGTGCAGATAATAAATCAATAACTGAATTGGATGGATAATTCATATAATTACCAAGCCCAACACTTATTACCGAATATTTTGGTTTAACAACATTGATTAATTCCGATGAAGTACTTACATCACTTCCATAATTTGCGACATGTAATATATCAGATTCTAAGAACTTATTATACGTCTCATTTAAAATGACTTCTCCCCTCTTTTCGATTCCCCCCATAAATAGAATACTTGTATTTCCATAAGCTATTTTAATACCAGCACTGAGATTATAAACATTCATACTGTCGCTATTGCCCATACTTGTATGTGGGAATAAATATATCCGCGAATTTTCAAAATCGATTTTATTACCTGAGATGATTTCCCAATTCACATTCCTCTCATTAAGGTAAGTAGTGAATAGTTCTAATTCGCTGTTATGTCCGGATATTTTGGGGATGAACAATGAATCATGCTTAATATTCTCAATCACATCCAATACACCTAAATATTTTCTTCTACTAAAGTGTGATATAATTCCATAATCGATTTGATCTAATTCTAATGACTTTAATAAAGGAACAATAGTTTGACTTCCAGTACTGTATTCGCTTGAGGCGGAACCGAAATTTATTACAGCGAGTTTATTACTAGGAAATTTTATTATTGCAGATTCACTTTGACCAACATCGACTACCAAGATAGATAATTTCCCATCCGGTAAAATCTTAGTATCATCAACTTTGCTCCAGACTGCCAAATTAAACACAATTAATAAGACGAATATAAGTTTGGTTTTTAAAGAAACTAATTCTTTAAAGTATCTTGTAAAAAGAGCTAGCAATACTAAATAAACCAATCCGTCCCATACTGAATAATTAGGAAATTCTAAATATGAAAAAGGTAAAGATGACATTATGCTAATTATTTCAAAGGTTGATTCAACAATTCCTTCGTTTACCAAAATGTATAACGAATTTAATGGGAATGAAACAAGGCTAAGTACTAATGTTAGTATTCCTAGAGCAAGAATAAATCCAATTATTGGAATTATATAAAGATTAGCAATTATTGAAATGATAGAAAACTTCTGGAAATAATAAACTGTAAATGGTAATGTTCCAATTTGCGCGGCAATTGAAACAGATATAAATAATAGTAAATAACTGATTGATTTATTGGTTGTAATTTTTCTTTCAATCAATCTTTTTAGTTTTGGTAAGAAAATAAATATTGATAATACGGCTGAAAATGACAATTGAAATCCCGGATTAAAAACTTGACTTGGATCGAAGACTGTGATTATTAAAGCAGCCAAAGCAAGCGTATTATAGTTACTCTGTTTATTGGATCGAAGAAATGAAATTAAGATTAAACAAGCCATTATTGAAGCACGTGTAACGGAAGGCGGTAATCCCGTTATAATCACAAATGCAAATAATCCGAGTATCGTAAATGCTATTCTCAAATAAATATTGAATCTACCTAATAAGAATAGAAGTATTAGAATAATAAAACCAACATGTAATCCGGAAACAGCAAGAACGTGAATCACTCCCGATTTTATAAATCCATCTTTTACATCATAACTGATTTCACTTCTATCAGCTAATAATAAACCCTTAAGTAATCCTGCTGTCTGAGGAGAATATATGCTTTTAATTTTATTAGCGATAAAGTATCGGGCATTAAAGATGGCTGAATTGATAAATTCTCTCTCGTAATCAATAATTACAAAATCAAATGAAGAGTATGAATTAAGTATAGCTGTGATTCCTTGATTTGCTAAATATTCACGGTAATTAAAATCATTTGGATTTCTTTCATTTGGAGGAATACTTAGACTACCGAGTATGACTATTCTATTTCCAGGCTGAAGTTTCGATATTATTCGATCTATCTCTTTTTCATCATAATATAAATTAAGGAGTACGTTAAAATCTATTTCAGTTTTATTATTAGTTTTTAGAATCCGCTCAACTTTCAATGTTAAAGTCAATTTATCGCTTGGTAGCTGAATTTCATCAACTCGTCCGTCCAACAATACGTCTTTAACAAAATGATCTTTGAATGGATAAATTGGTTTATCTATTGTATGTGATTTATAATAAATTATACTGCTGAGTGAAATTAAGAACAAAATTAACAAGGAAATTACCACATCTCTATAATTGAACTTGATGAAGTTTAGTAGGATTGTAACAACGATCAACATCAGAAGCGTAATACTCAGATGAAGGATTTGAAAATCAATATAACCGCTAACAACAATACCAATAATAAAAGCAAGTGTAAATTTTATTAATGGGTAATCTCTCAATCAAATAGACCTATTATTGCGTTTTTAATTTGTGTAATATCTTTAATTTGCCGGGCAAGTTTATCGGAATGTTTACCGGCAGTTATTGTTAAAGCCGGGTTTCTTGTATGCATCTTTACGCTCATATCTTCGATATTTCCATGGTCAGAACAGATTAGCAAAGTTAAATCATTTGGAAGATTTGATAATATTAAATATAAAAATTCATCAAATGTATTTAGGATCTCATCCGCTACATCCTTAATTCTAAAATGTCCAATGTGATCCGTATAAAAATATTCGAAAAGTGTAAAATCATTTTCAGCAGTTAATCTAAATAGTCTCTCGGCTGCGATTTCGGGTGTGATTATTGGAAGATCATAATTCAACTTAGTAACCCAGCGGCTATTATTAATTTCAGCACTTAATGCATTACCATTTGCAAGGTCAGTTTCACTTTTTAACGGAACACCCGAAAGCAAACAACTCAATGAAGTTACACTTAATCTCTTTTTACCGGAATCTATGTAATCAAAAAATATTTTTGGATATGCATTGGCAAATACAACTTTCTTGTTGAGATCAAGAAAAGATTTGAAAATATTTAATTTTTTCAAAAAGGGAATAAGTTCTGAATGTGGATAAGGTCCGAAGTGTCTCCCCAGAATACTTGGTGCGTTAATTCCACAAAATATTGAAGTTTGACCTGTTCCACTTTGTGGTAGATCACTTACACCAAGACAAGCATCGGTGGGGAAAATATATTTACCGTCTTTCTCTATAAGTTGATTTTGTAAATGCGGAACTTCGCCGAAGATATCATGGATGAATTTAAATCTTCGGGTAAAAAAAATATTTTTAGTCGAGTCATTCTCGCCTATCCCGATTCCGTCCACAAATATCATTAATACTTTTGACATTTATTTAGATTCGACCATAATTGTTACCGGACCATCATTTATAATTTTCACTTCCATCATCGCCCCGAATTGACCGGTTTTAATTTTAGAATCACCCAGATTGGATTTCAATCTAGAAATAAATTGTTGATAAATTTTATCAGCCAATTCCGGACTTGCTGCCTCTGTATAACTTGGTCTGTTTCCTTTTCTTGCATCTCCATATAATGTAAATTGAGATATGACTAAAATTTCTCCGTCAATATCCTTTACAGATAAATTCATTTTACCACCATCATCCGGGAAGATTCTGAGATTTGAACATTTATCCGCAACAAAATTAATTTCGTTCTCTCCATCTTCGTGAGTGACACCAAGAAGAATAACTAATCCTTTTCCTATCTCAGCAAAATAATTATTCTCACTTATATAAACGCCACCTTCTTTTACCTTTTGAACTAATGCTCTCATTTTATTCTACCTAAAATTATTCGATCAATATTCTGCAAATCCTTTATCGTTTTTACATGTTCAAAAGAATGTTCTTCAAATAATTTATACAAGGTACTTTCTTGACCTTGGCCTATTTCAAAAATTACAAATCCATTGGATCGTAGCAGCCTATCATTATTGGAAAGAATATTTCTATAGAATTTAAATCCATCATCATTATCAGTCACACTTTCTCTCGGTTCATAAGCGGTGATCTCTTTTTGAAGATTTTGATATTCTTGTGAAGATACATACGGTGGATTTGAAACGATTACGTCAAACTTTTGATCCGGAACATAATCAGCAATATCGGAAATAATGAAATTTATCTTATCTCTAACATTATTCTTTTCAGCATTCTTGACCGCTGTATCTATCGCTTCTTTTGAAATATCGATTGAAGTAATTGTAACTCCATTCAGATTTGCTGCTAGGGATACTGGAATATTACCTGAACCTGTTCCTACATCTAATATGTTTGTATAGTTATATTCGTTAATTAGATTAATCGCTTCATCAACTAATAACTCAGTTTCTGGTCGAGGAATTAACACGGACTTATCGACTTTAAAATTTAAATTGTAGAACTCAACTTCACCCAAAATATATTGAAGCGGTTCAAACTTCCCTCTTCTAGCAATAAATTCTCTTAATTGCACTATTTCTTCTTCAAGCAAAGGTCTATCAAATGCTAAATATAAATCAAGTCTATTACATTGAAGAACATGAGCCAGCAAAAGTTCAGCGTTCATCCTTGGTGATTCAATTCCTTTTTCTTCCATATAACTTGTTGAAAGTTGAATTGCATTAAGGACAGTCAGTGTTTGATTTTTATTATTCATATTGTTTAAAATAAAAAAGGGATGTGATAATTACATCCCTTTCAAACTAATTCTGTAATTAAATATTACTTATATGTTTCGAGAATATATTCTGCAACAGCTTTTGCCTCATTTGGTTTAAGACCTTGATTTGGCATTGCCGGATAATTTGGATCTACTTTGACCGGGTTGAGTATAAATTGCACGAGTCCTTCTTTATCGTCGTCATATTTAGGTAATATCTCTTTATATGGTGGTCCGACTAAGACTTTATCAAATTGATGACATGCAATACACTTACCGTTGTAAATATCCTCACCGCTTATCGTGACATTAGATAAACCCAAACTTGCTTTAAAATCTTCTTCATATTTGATAAACTCAGCTTCCAATCCGGCTAAGTGCTGCTTTGATGCTGTGCTAAATGCAATTTGATCTTTTGCATTAGAGAAAATAAATACGAATATAACCAACACAACCAATGTTGTTACATAGTTTACTTTAGAATCCTTCATCATGACATATAACAAGGTAGCAATAAGTAGCAATGAGATAAGCATTAACAAAATCGAGATAAACCCAAAGTAAGCTAAAGAACCCGGTGGTGTAAAGAACATTGTAAATAAAACAAATACCGGCAGAATAATTGTCAAAACTAATGAAAGATTTATCGAATACTCACGTACAAAACTCACATATTCTGAATCAGCCTGTTCATCTTGTTTATATTTATATGTATAAAATAATCCGGCAATTAATGTTACCGCTACAGATAAGATAAAAAAGTAAATTAAATAGGATAAGCTCTTTACTGAAAATAATGATGCGATAATAGAATAATCACTTCCCCACAGTTCAGAATTAGATGCCTGGGAGATTGCACCAATAAAGAGGAAAGCAGCTAATGAGAAAAATATCAAACTCCATAAATCTGTTTTTTCAAACTTATGTCTGGCATCGTTACCGTAACTTTCAAAAGTTTCTTTTGTGTCGGATTCCTCAAAACTTATTTGCTTTGTTTGAACGTATTCGAAAATGGTTTTTAAGTTAAAACTGTGCTTGTAAGAATAAATCAGAATTATACCGATTATAAATGAAGCTGACGACAATAAAACCAAAGTCAAGACACTTGAGGAAGAATTCTGTAAAAGCTGTAAGTAACAAAACAAAGTACTTAGTAGAGGAACAATACCTAAAGCGTACACAACACTTCTATTAAAAGTGACTATATTTATTAAATCCCGAGCATAACGTATATACTTGCCATCGTTCTCTTTTGTACTCTTCTTTTTGAGAATAATAGAAAGAAAGCTCGCCCCAATCAATAAAGATAAATACGGAAGAAATAACGTGAAAGTTAATCCGAGCAAATATTTTAATAATATCAAATGCTCATGAGATTGAGGAAGAGCTAAATTTTTTAGAAAATCCATACTGCATTTCCTTAAAGTTGTCTGAAAATAAGTTTATCGACTGAAATAATTATAACAACAATCAACACATATACATTTATCAATAAAAATGCTTTTCTAAAAACTCTCTTGTTTAAATAATCTTTAATAACATTTATTGATTTATATACTAACCAAAAACCGGCGACTAATAATAAAACTGCTGTAATAATATTAGCATTGAAGCTAAATAATGGAATCAGCAAACTGCTAATAGCCAATGCTATTATCCACATGTAGGTGATTCTGCTTAGTTGTGCATCGGAAAATATTTTAGTTAATGTCGGGAAACCAGCCTTTTCATAATCCTCACCATAAATTAATAACAACAGCCAGAAATGAGGAATTTGCCAAATAAAAAAGAAAAGTGCTAATGCTAAAGCTTGAGCATCCCATAAATAACCACCCGCTGCCACCCATCCGATTACCGGAGGTAAAGCCCCAACTATTGATCCGGGAACAACTGCTAATGCATATCTCTTCTTTAATGGAGTATAAAATAAATTATACCAAAGCAGCGTAATCCATCCTAAAATTAAAGGGACATAACCGGATGAAAAATATATTGATGCACTTCCAATAATAATAAGAACGATTGCAAATGTTAGTCCGGCAATAGGTGAAATCTTTCCCGATGCCAAAGGACGATTTCTTGTTCGATCCATTAGAGCATCTGTATTAATCTCTTGATAATGATTAATTGCAGATGAACCACAAGCTAAAATTAAAACCCCGATCGACGGTAGAATAATTCTCGCTGAAAGTTCTCCTGCAAATTGGATAAAACCTACTGCTGTTGAAATCGCTACAAAAAAAGTTATTCTAATTTTTGCTAATTCAAGAAACGGATTGATTTTGTTTTTCACCGTTTCGAAATAATTACTCAATTTATACTCTTTATACTCTCAATAACTTCTAATAACTCATCATCGTTTAGATTATAAGTTTGTACCGGCATCATTCCATAAGCAAATCCTTTCACGATATCGGCATTGGGATCGATTATTGATCTTCGAATATATTCTTCATCAACAATAATTTCTCTTTCTTCACCATCGGTTAAAACAATTTTCTTGTTGCCGACTAATCCCTTAAATGATGGAGCTAATTTTTCCGTTCCGTCGATAGTGTGACAAGTCATACAACCTTTTTCAACCAACAATGAGTGATTTGTTAATTGTGCCATTGGAACTTCTTCATTCAATATATCAGCAGAATCATTTTGCGCATCCGAATCATACCAAGAAGCAAATTCACGTTCATCCATTGCTATAACGGCACTGTACATCATAGAATGTTTTAATCCACAATATTCCGCACAAGCAATATCGTATCTACCTATTGTTTCAGCCGTAAAAGATAAATAAGTTGTTCGACCGGCAATAACGTCTTCTTTAATTCTAAAAGCCGGGATATAAAGAGAATGGTTTACGTCAGCTGATTCCATAGTTAACTTAATAGGTTTATCTACAGGAATATATAACGAATCAGTTTTCTTGCCATTGGGGTAATTGAATTCCCAAGCCCACATTCTGGCAGTAACTTCAATTTCAAATGCATCTTCCGGGATATATCTAATTTTGCTAAATCCTAAATAACCATAATAAAACATTGCTAATACCAGAATTGTCGGAATGCCGATCCAAAGAATTTCTAACCATAAATTTCCATGAATATCAACCGGTTTGTGTCCTTTCTTTCGATGATACTTGAAAACAAAAAATATCATCGCGACCGTAACCCCAATCAGTAATACTACGGAAATCGCGACAATAAAAAGCATTACATCGTCAACGGTCTCAGTAGTGGATGCCGGAGCTGTGCCAGATAAAAATCCAAACATTATCAACCTCACCTATAAAAAACATCAAAGAAAGTTAAAATAAATATTACCAAGAGTGTCATGCCGCTTAATAATAAGAATACTTTGAAAATTGGCTCTTCATATTTTATATGCATAAAAAAATTAATAACGAGCATAGATTTAACAGCGGCGATGAATAATGCGATAGGTAATGCAATTTTTCCAAAATCAACACCGGCTACAGTTACAGTTATTGATGTTAATGCAATTAATGCAAGCCAAACAAGAATATATATTCCGTAACCGTGTGAATGTTCTTTATGTTCTGTATTTCCATGTTCCATCAAAACCTCAATGTATTAAATAGAATAGTGGGAATAAGAAAATCCAAATCAAATCTACTAAGTGCCAATAAAGTCCACCGTTTTCTAGTTTAACATAATTGTCGTGAGTAATTTTATCACTTTTAATAAATACATATAAGAATGCAATAATTACTACACCTATAATCACGTGAAGGGCATGTAAACCGGTCATCACAAAGTAAAGTCCAAAGAATAGTATTTCACCGTTTTGTTTGTTCAATAATTCTTCGGATCCCGGATAAATCCCATGACTAAATTTTGAAGACCATTCAAAATATTTCACAACCATAAAAACAAATGCAAATCCAATTGTTACGGCTAAATAGAACAATGACAATTTTTTATGCATCTTTTGAAGTGCTACTATTGCTAAAACCATTGTAAGCGAACTTGTTAGCAATACAATCGTATTAAACGTACCCATTGCCGTGTTTAATTCGAGTGCGGCAAGTTTGAATAGCTCAGGATGTTGGAATCTATAAACAGCATAAACTAAAAACATACCGCCGAATAAAAGTACCTCGGTAAATAGGAAAACCCACATCCCCATTTTTGCACCGAGATCATCTCTATGTACGTGGTGAACAGCGGTAGTGTTACTTTGACTCATAATCTAACTCCTTGAGTTGGCTGAAGTCATAAGGTTCATGATTAACTGTAATTTCTTTATCAAAATTTAAAAGCGGCGGTGGTGACGATGTATGCCATTCTAAAGTAACTCCGCCCCACGGATTTTGATGCGCTTTTTTACCTTTCTTAACTGCTAAATACAAATTCAAAAATATTGATACAAGTGTCGCAAACATCAGCCAAGAACCTATAGTTGATAGCATTTGTAAATCTGCAAACTCAGGTAAATAATCATAATACCTTCTTGGCATACCTTGATAACCCATTATGAATTTTGGGAAATACAGTGTATTAAATGCGATGAAATAAAACAGTGCGTTGAGATTCGCCCATTTAATATTATACATTTTACCGAACATCTTTGGAAACCAGTAATACATCGCGGCAAAAACTATAGTACCTGTACCACCGAACATTACATAATGAAAATGGGAGACGACAAAATAAGTATCATGAACGTGTATATCAGCAGTAATACTTCCTAATACCAAACCGGTTAAACCACCAATTGAAAATAGGAATACAAATGACATAACCCAATTGAACGGTGGTTTCGGATCTATACTTCCCTTATACATTGTGGCAACCCAGTTAAAGACTTTAACACCGCTCGGTAAAGCAACAATATATGTAAGCAATGAAAAGATAACTCTTGATGTATCACTCATACCGCTAGTGAACATATGGTGTGCCCAAACAAGATATCCGACAAAAGCAATTGCCAAACTTGACATTGCAATTGGTGTATATCCAAAAATTGTCCTTCTAGAAAAAGTTGGAATTATTTCCGATACAACACCCATTGCCGGAAGTATCATGATATATACAGCGGGATGAGAATAAATCCAAAACATATGTTGAAAGAGAATCGGGTCTCCACCTAGTGCCGGATCAAAAATTCCGACTCCAAAAGATCGTTCTATTATCACTAGTAAAATTGTAATACCAACAACTGGAGTTGCAATTACTTGAATCCACGCAGTTGCATACGTTGACCAAACAAATAACGGCATCCTAAAAAAATTCATTCCCGGAGCACGCATTCTATGAATAGTAACAATAAAATTTAATCCGGTTAATATCGATGAGAATCCAAGTACAAATGCGGCAAAAAGCGGAAGTGAAACACTTGTTGTAGTTCTGACGCTATATGGCACATAGAAAGTCCAACCGGTATCTATCGGACCGCCTTGCATAAATAAAGATAAAATTACAAGGATGCTTCCTATTAAGTAAATCCAATAGGATAATAAATTTAATCGAGGAAAAGCAACGTCTTTTGCCCCGAGTTGTAAGGGAAGAAAAAAGTTTCCGAATATGGCGGGAATTCCCGGAATGATAAACAAGAAAATCATTATGACGCCATGAAGCGTAAATAATGTATTATATTCTTGTGCCCCCATAATCGTTTCGCCGGGCGACATCAATTCCAATCTCATTAACACGCCGAATAATGCACCAACAAAAAAGAATGCGGTAATAGTAACCAAATACATCAAACCGATTCGTTTATGGTCTGTACTAAATAGCCAAGAGCGAATTCCCTTACTACTTTTAGTAGTTCCTTCCTCAAAAAATGACTTACTGGCTACATGAGCGTTTGCATCAGCCATTTATATCTAACTCCTTTAATTCTTAGAATCTTTTCGTTTTTTTACCAAAAGCACAGTTAAGAAAACACCAATCATAATTAACATTACCGAACCGATAATTCGAGTAATGTTAAGTGAATAACTTCTTCCTTCAGGGTCATAACTAAAACAAAATTGTAAAACCTTTGCTACAGTAGGATTAGTCTTTCCACTTCCGGCATCCAGCAACGCCATCTTTACATCAAATGGATTATAAGTTGAACCGAAAATATATCGAGATATTTTACCTTCCGGAGAAATTGCAATCAATGCTCCGGCATGCAAAAAATCATCTTGTGTCGGCTTATAATAAAAACCAACTGCATCAGTAATTTTTTTAATATTTTCTTCATTGCCGGTCAGGAATGTCCACGCTTCTTCAGGAAAATTTCTTCTGAAACTATTGAAGTAATTTTTTTTCCAGTTGGCAGCTAATTCCGGAGTTTCGCGTGGATCAAAACTCAGCGTAATGATTTTAAATTCTTCATTCGGTTCTAACTGAACTCTATCAGCTACCCAAGTTAGTTCTGTTAATAGCGGGCTGCATATTCCGGGACAATCATAATATACAAGTGCTAATAAAAAAGGTCTATCAATAACTTCATTCAATTTTACGGTATCGCCATCGGATGTAAAAAATTCAATATCCATTGGAATGAAGTCTCCAATTTTTTCGTCAATACCGACTTCAATTTCTTGACCATTTAGATGTAGAGAAATGGCAATAGTTATAAGAAGTATATTAAACAATCGTTTCATTATACTGAAGCACTTCCTAAGACATTTTTCAAATAGTTAAATAATTTCTGCCAACCATCTTGCTCTAAAGTATTTACATTAGCTGAGAAACCGATCTCATTAAAATTTGAGCTGGATATTTGAACGAATTCCTCAAGCGAAAGTGAATTTAAGTTTATAGAAGCAAAAGAAGAAACAACTCTATACTGATTAACGGCAACATTATTAAATATATCTCTTCCTTCAATTGAAGGATGATTATTCATATATATCATGATATTTGCAAGTTTTGGACTGACTGATTTTTCTTTTACTACCAATTCGATCGCTTCATCAAGTGTAATCTGATTTGACGTTGCCTTTCCTTCAGTAAGATTATATGTAACATCTGCTTCTTGAATTTGATCTTCGGTAATTTCAGGATAATCAGCAAGTGTTCGAATGTATTGAATCATTGCGATTCTATCAACCGGTGGCATATATTCATATGCAGCCATTCCGTTTTTTACGATGCCTTCTTCAAGAGTTTTATATAAGTTTAAGATCGGAAGAGCAC
>QZJX01000094.1 GCA_003599395.1 Ignavibacteriales bacterium
TAACTCGGGTATCAATCCAAATTTTAATAAATCTTCAGGTTGAATCATTTGTAATAGTTGATCTCTTTCTTCATTATGTTCGGTAGAAAAATCAGTATCGAAACCCATCACGTTTTTCTTTACGCGTGATGCAATAATCGGATCAATTCCATCAAATGCTCCACCGACGATAAACAATATATTTTTGGTATTAATATTTATTAAACTTTGTTCGGGATGTTTTCTGCCGCCGCGTGGAGGAACTCCGGCAATTGTTCCTTCTAAAATTTTTAAAAGTGCTTGCTGAACGCCTTCTCCCGAAACATCTCTGGTTATTGATGTACTTTCACTTTTTCTTGCAATCTTATCAATTTCGTCTATATATATAATTCCTTTTTGAGCTTTTTCAAGATTATAATCGGCAGCTTGTAACAACCTTACTAAAACTGTTTCAACATCGTCCCCGACATATCCCGCTTCGGTTAATGTGGTTGCATCAGCAATTGCAAAAGGAACATCTAAAATTTTTGCTAGTGTTTGTGCAATTAATGTCTTACCGACACCGGTTGGTCCGATCAAAAGAATATTACTTTTTTCTATCTCAACATCATCCAATTCAAAAAATGATGTGTGTGAATTGATTCTTTTATAATGATTATAAACCGCAACAGATAAAACTTTCTTAGCTTTTTCTTGTCCGATTACATGTTCATCGAGACTTTTCTTGATCATTTCTGGAGTTAAGCTAGCAGTTTTTTTTGTTTTGGTATTGTATGCTGCAAGATTGTTTTTTAGTATATCCACACTAGTTCTAATACAGATGTCGCATATATAAACATCAGGTCCGGCAACCATACTTGTTACTTCGTTACCTTCTCTTCCGCAAAACGAACATTTTACATTATGTTGATCTTGAGTTTCATTCATATTGTTTTATTCTTCAATTCGTTAATAAATTCAATTTTTTGTCTGGACTTATCAAAATATAAGGAGTTGCTATAATTATCAAGGATATTTCGATATGCTGTCTGAGCTCCTTCGTAATCTTTTATAGCAAATAATTTTATTTCACCCGAAATATACTCAATTTCAGGTTCAAACATTTTAATAGTGCTGGTTTCTTTTGTTTTTTTCAATATTTCCAAAGCTGCTGTGTAACTATCTTGAGCGATCAAAACATACGCATACTTTAATCCGGCTAATTCTTTCAGAATGGGATTTGAGCCATTTCTTAACTGATCATAAAGTTCAGCTGCTTCATCAAATTTTTTATTGAAAGAATGGTATTCGGCTTTTGAATATGTTGCCAAGTTTGCGGAATCACTTTTTAAAGTTCCGATTAATGTTTGAATTTGCAACGCATCATTTGCGTTATCATCAAGTAAATTTTTTGTTACCGAAGATAAACTGGAAGATGCTTGCTTAAATTGTCCGTTCCAAAAATGTAATTTCCCTAATAAAAGACTTGCTTCGCTTTTATACTGTTCGGAAATATTTGAGCTTTTCGCAATTGTTTCTAATCTGCTTGTGGCTGATTCGTTTTCACCGTTTTTTAATTCAATTTCAGCTATTCGAATATTTGCTGAATGAATAATTTGAGCAAAAGTGCGAGAACCGATAACTTGTTTGTAATATGACTTCGCACTATCCGGATTATCTAAATAATAATGATATATTTCACCAATTCTATAAAGCGCTTCACCTTTTATATCATCGTTCGGATACAATTCCAAAATTGTTTTATATGAATTTATTGCTTTAATAAAATCATCAGTAAAAACTACTTCCGCATTAGAAAACGGTTTCCAGTTTTCAATTGTCGAATCACGTTTACTGATAATTGATTGCTCAAAAGCTTTTGCATAACCAATTCTTGAGGAGGGTACTAATGGTGACTTTGGATATTCTTCAATTAATTTTTCAAAGGACATTGATGCAACATCAAACTTTTTTTCAATTAAAGCCTGTTGAGCAAATTGAAAGAACTCTCTTCCGTTTTTGTTGGATTCTTCTTCTAACTTTACAACGTGTTCAAACGCGCTTTTATAATCACCGTTCATTTTATAGAGATGAATCAGTAAAGAATTTAATTCCGGAATATTGTTTTGGGTATAATAAGATTTTACAGAACTTATACTTTCGGTCAATGCTGTCGGTCGTGTAAGAAAAGCGGACATGTTTCCGATTACCATTTGAACTAAAGTCGGATCATTTTTAATTATCTCACAATATTCGAATGCAGCTTTCTCAAAGTTCATTGTCATCGCATAAACTCTGGCTAAATCAAGTGAAAAAACATACGTATCACTTCCTGAATTCTTTGCTTGATTCAAATATTCTATTGCTTTATTAAAGGCTCTGTTCTGTAAAGTATAATTAATTATTGCTCTGTAAACGGCCGTATTACCACGTGAAATATCTAATCCTTTTTCCCATGTTTCGAATGCTTTTGTTGTATCGCCTTTAGTATAATAGGTGTTACCAAGCATTCCGTAATAATTAACATTTTGTGGTTTCGAACTGACAATGTTAGTCAGCAATTGAATTGATTTATCGTAATCCTTAAGAAGAATATAAATATTATTTAGGGCTTCAAGATAAGTGGGATTATTCGGCTGCGATTTAAATAGGTCTTCATAAATACTTTTCGCTTGTTCAAACTCTCCGGATTGCTCAAATGTTTGTGCCAATCTGAACATATTGGATAATTTTGCCTCTTGCGAATAACCAATTAGAAACGGGAGAAAAATAAATATGTAAAATAACTTATAAACCTTCATAGTATTTCGGATCGATTATGTTACCGATGTTTAAAATTAATTTTGGGTCAATCTGTTTTTTAAGTTTAGCCATTTGTCTGATTTCGTTCTCGCTAAACATTAATTTTAGATAATCTCTTTTTAGTTTTCCTATACCATGTTCTGCTGAAATTGTTCCATTTAATTCTGCGGCTTTTTTACATAATAAAGAGTAAATATTTTTCGCAGTTTTATATTCTAATTCAGTTTTAGGAAGCATGTTTAGGTGCAGATGTGAATTACCAAAATGTCCGTATGCTATTTGATCAATATTACTTTCCGCAACTATCTTTTTTGCAAAGTTGTAAAACTCTTTGAAATTCTCATCCGGAACCGCAATATCAGTTCCCACTTTTAAGATATTATTTCTTGAGATATATTCATTCACCTTCCAAGAAACAGCATGACGAAATTCGCCAAACTGTTTTCTATCTTTTTCATTATTAGCAAACCACGCGGATTCAACATCACCGTTACACTCTTCAATAAGTTCAATCCATTTGTTAAAAATAGATTCTTCGCTATCCGAACTAAATTCCTGCTCAAACCAAACCGCGGATTCGGCATGACGAGGTATATTAGGATATTCTTCATACAAGAATTTTAACGAGTTACCATCAAAGTATTCTAAGGCAAGAGCATCAATACTTTCAGTAAAAGAATCTTTGCGATTTTTATAAGTTTCTTCACGTGCATCTTCAACAAATTTTAATGCATTATTTTCAGTACTAAAAAATATTACGGACGATAAAATATTTTCCGGTTTGTTAAGAAGCTTCAATTTTATTTCAGTTATAAACCCAAAAGTTCCTTCTGCCCCTATGAACAAGTCAATTGCATCCATATTTTTTTTTACAAAATATCCTGCTGCGTGTTTGGTCTTAGGCATTCGATATTTCGGAATAGAAAGATTTATAACGCTTCCACTTTTACATTGCAGTTTAAGATCATATCCATTTGCAAATTGCTGATCACGTTCAAGATACACTTCTTCTCCATTTGGAAGAATTATCTCTAATCCGATTACAAATTCTCTTGTTGCACCGTACTTAAAAGTTTTTGCACCGGAAGCATTATTTGCAACGGTTCCGCCTATGTAACAATCTTTTTCTGTTGGATCCGGCGGATAGTAAAGATTTTTCTCTTCGACAAGAGTTATAAAATCCCTTAACAAAACACCCGGCTGAACAATTGCATATTTCTGCTTTTCATTTATTTCAATAATTTTATTCAATTTATCAGTTGAAATTAAAATACCGTCAATCGGAACACAGCCTCCAGTTAAGCCGGTTCTATTTCCACAAATTGTAATTTGCTTATTCGTTGAGTTTGCCAGTTGAAAAATTTCTACTACATCATATTTTGATTCAGGAAAATAAACTTCTTCACATTTTCCTTTATAGTTTGATGCATCAACAAGAAAGTTTTGTATTTCGGATTGTTCGGTTTTTATAATCATTTAATTTTCTATTCTACTTTTATACCGTGACGCTCCATTATCTCCAGCCAAGTTTTTTCATCCAGCTGTTCGGATTCATCAATCAACATAATCGGAATATCATCTTCAATTCTATACCGTCTTCTCGTATTTTTATCTGTTGAGACTAAAAAGTTATTGTCTAGAACTAAATCTGCTTTTGATTCCGGACAACAAAGTACGTCTAGTAATTTTTGGCTTATCATTTTGCACCTACTTTATTAATGTCATTTTTTTTGTTTGAATATTTCCGTTGAGATATAAAGTATAAAAATATATGCCGCTAGTAAGTTTGCTGCCATCAAATTCCATTTGATATGTACCGGTAACCAGATACTCATCAAGTAAAGTATCAACTTCTCTACCCAATAGATCATAAACTTTAAGTGTTGTAAATTCAGAATGGGGAATTGAAAATTTTATTGTTGTAGATGGATTAAACGGATTAGGATAGTTTTGATACAAAACAAATTCATTAACTAATTCATCAATTACAACGTTTGTCGTATTTGATGGGAAGAAATATTCCAAAATTAAATCAGTTGTTGCTCGCCATAATCCCCAGCTATGTCCTTCATGAAATTCTTTACCGTCTATTTCGTATCCCAACGAGGTCATTTCGCTTTGGAAGTTTCGCATGTTAGTGAACAAGCTTTCATAACTTCCCCAAACTGAGTAATACTTTATATCTTTCTTTTCTCCATTTACGATCATGTTATATACTTCATAATCGTTAGGCCAAAATGCTGCCGAATGTAAACCACATAAACCAAACACTTCGGGGTATTGATAACTTATCAACGCAGAAATATTACCGCCGAATGAATCGCCAATGACCAATCTATTTTGCGGAGATTTTGTAGTATTGAACATCGAGTCAATATGAGGGACTAATTCATTTGCAAAAAACTCTGCATATTTAAATCGGTTATCATAAGCATACTCATCGTTTCTGTTAGTTGGTCTAACAAAAACTCCTAAAATTGGTTCAATTATATTTTGTGAAATTAAATTGTCCAAAATAACCCAACCATAACCAAGACTTAAATAATCGCTTCCATCTTGATAATATGCTGTCGAGTAGCCTCCGGATTTTGCACTATCATAACCAACAGGGAAGTAAATTGTTACAGAATAATTTCTGTTCGTGATTTGGGAAGACAAAGAAAAGTTAGTCAGTTTTCCTCTTTCAACAATTGGATTGTAAACAATTTCCCATGGTTGAACATAATCCGGCATTGCCAGTTCGGAATTTTTACTAATTCCACCCGGAACTGTATTGGGGTTACGCGGATCTAAAATCATTTGTCCATTTACAACCAACTTATAATCAAACCTAGCATCAAGTTCAAAATTTCTGGTTAGATAAAATAAATCAGTTCCACTTAAGCGAGACATAGCCGATGAACTCCAGCCGTTGAAATCTCCGGCAACTTGTACCGAGCTTACATTTCCTTTGTAAAGAAAGTTAGCTGTATTTCCTTCCACAAACGGAACTCCAACTGAATCAGCGTGAATCATAAAACTATCAACCACGGCTTGCTTATCCGTTGGATTATTTATGCTGTTTACTCTACTTAGAAAATCTTGAAATTCAGAAGAATACACATTGATTCCAAGGACAGCAATCAGCATCAAATATTTTCTAAAACACATTTTTTTCCCAATAACTTTCAGTTAACAAAAATAGGTTAATATGTGTTAAAATGTAATTCCAATAGAAATAACCGACAATTTCATCGAAACAAGACTTGATAATCCTTAATTTTGAAGATGAATCCAAAATCAATTGGAGACATCATATCTGTATATAAAATAATTGGAGGACGATATGTCAGAAGAAACAAGAGTTGGTATTCCATTACTTGGTGAAGTTATGCCAAGCTTAGAAGTTCAAACAACACACGGTATGAAGAATATTCCGGGTGATTATAAAGGTAAATGGATTGTACTTTTTTCACATCCCGGTGATTTTACACCGGTTTGCACAACTGAGTTTGTTGCGTTTGCAAAAAGAGTAAATGAATTCAAAAAATTAAATGCCGAGTTAATAGGTCATTCTATCGATCAGGTGTTTTCACATATCAAATGGGTTGATTGGATTAAAGAAAATTTAAATGTAGAAATTCCGTTCCCAGTAATAGCCGATGATATGGGTAGAGTTGCAATGAAATTGGGAATGATTCATCCTGGAAAAGGAACAAACACTGTTCGCGCGGTTTTTGTAATTGATCCCGAAGGCAAAATAAGATTGATGATTTATTATCCGCAAGAAATCGGCAGACAAGTTGATGAAGTTTTACGTGCGTTGAAAGCATTACAAATTTCCGATTCACAAAAAGTTGCTATGCCGGAAAACTGGCCGAATAATGAAATTATGGGCGACAAAGTAATTATTCCTCCACCAAAAGATGTTGTTACCGCACGAGCTCGTGAAAAAGAAAATGTTGAAGGTTACGACTGGTGGTTTAAGTTCAAGAAGCTTGATAACTAGCATCGAAAAATAAATATTAAATACTAAGATCGAAGGCACGCAAAAGCGTGCCTTTTTTTATTTAATGAAATATTCAGTTATTTGGTAAGTTTTAAGTCGCCTAAAGTAATACAAAAAGTTGTTCCTTTGTACTTCTGACTATCTACTTGGATATCAGCATTGATCAATTTGCAATACTTATCGGTTAATGCCATTCCCAAACCGCTTCCGTCAAATGTACGAGAATATCCCTGTTCTTCCTGTCTGAATGGATCGAACAAATATGGTAAGAACTCTTCGGAAATACCAATACCCGTATCAGAAATTTCTATACAAAATTTAGAATCATTATTTTTGTAGAGTTTAACCTCAACTCCCCCATCGTTAGTATATTTTAGCGCGTTATCAATCAAGTTGGCAACAATTTGTTTAACGGCATAATCATCAGTATTAATAATTGCTTCATGAAAAGCAGTGACAAAATTTAAATTCAATTTTTTATGATCTGCCGTGCCCTGATATTCCGAAATTAGGCTTTTAAGTATATGAACCAGATTTGTTCTCTCAATAGACAGTTCGTAAGTCCCAAGTTGAAGTTCGGACATATTTAATATCGAATCAACAGTACGAATCATTCTTTTACTCGCAGAATCTATAGCCGAGAACGCGACTTCTAAAGTTTCATTTTCTTCATCGTTAACTTCTTCTTTTATTACTTGAGCAAAATTAAGTATCGCATTTAACGGACTTCTAATTTCATGAGACATTTGTGCGAGGAATTCTGTTTTTAATCTATTCAATTTCTCAGCTCTATTTTTCGAATCGATTAATTCTTGATTAACTCTCATTTGCTCGGTTATATCTCGTATAATTGTGGTAGATCTTTTTTCCCCCTCCGAAGTCGTAAAAATGGATGAGGTCATTTCTGCTGGAAACTTTGTGCCATCCTTTTTAGTGAAAATGAGTTGACCTTTTGCTTTTCCTTTTTCTCTCCTCTCCTTCATTAAAATTTGTAAATTCGGATCGGATTGATCTACTATACCGTTTCTTCCTTTTTGAATAATTTCTTCTTCGGTCATTTGAAATAATTCGCATGCCGCCTTGTTTGCCGAAAAAATACTTCCGTCCGGTGCCGTAAATAATATTGCATCCATGCTATTTTCAAGAATAAGGCGATAGCGTTCTTCGCTTTCACTTAATTCCTTTTCAATAGCCGCTCGTTCTTCAATATTTTTCTCTAATTCATTTACATATATTTTTAATTTCTTTTCATTCTCTTCACTTTGTTGCATCTTATCTTCTAATTTTCTAATGAGCGCCGCATTGTATTCTTTCAGTAAAACATTTTCCGGCATTAAATTTTTTGTTCTGGGGATAAGTTTTCTGTCTTCCACTTCATGTAATAGTTCACGAACAATTTCAATAAAAACATCGGGATCCTGCGGCTTCAAAACAAATCGATCCGCTCCAAGACTAAGTGCAAATTCCGCATCTTTTTTATCGGTGTAAGTAGCGGTGTAGAATATGAACGGAATGTTTTTAAGTGTTTCGTCTTTTTTGCATTCACGACAAAAAGCAAAACCATCCATAACCGGCATAAGAATATCAGAGATTATCAAATCATACTTGTCATCTTTAAGTTCGGCTAGTGCTTCAATTCCATTCTGGGTAGATTTTATTTGATAGCCGTTGCCTGTTAATAAAGATTCGAGCATATAAAGATTTTCTTCTTTATCATCAACGAGTATTATTTTCATATTCATAACTAACTCTCATCTTTCTGATGAAGTTCTTTCGGCAGGAAAGAAATCATCTGTGAAATAAATGTATCCGGATTTATCGGTTTTTCGATATAGCCTGTTGCGCCGGATTCTAAAGCCTTCTCTCTATCACCCGGCATAGCGTACGAAGTTACAGCAATTATAGGAATATTTTTTAAAGAATCTTGTTTTCTTAATTCAGCAGCTACTTGATAACCGTCCATTTGCGGCAATTGAATATCCAAAAGAATTACATCGGGACTTTCATTAATCGCAATTGCAATGCCGTCTTTTCCGCTAAAAGCTTGCAGCACTTGATAGTTCTCGCTTTCTAATAAATATGACAGCATATACATGTTTTGAAGATTGTCTTCTATTATCAAGATTCTCGTTTTCATCTTAAACTCTAGCTTAAATTTGTTTAGAACATATTAAATATCTAAAGTTACAACAAATGTACTTCCATTTCCGAATTTACTTTCAACAGAGATTGAACCGCCCAATTTTTCTACTAATTTTTTGCTGATTGACAGACCGAGTCCGGTTCCTTCATGATTTCTTGTCAATCCGGTATCAATTTGAACAAATGGTTTAAATAATTTTTCGAGATCATCCGGTTTAATTCCGATTCCCGTATCAATAATTTTTGTAATAATTTTTCCATTATAAACTTTGCAATCAACTTTTACAATTCCTTTTTCGGTGAATTTTAAAGCATTGTTAAGAAGGTTCAAGAACACTTGCCCGAGTCTTCTTTCATCACTTGTGACTTCGACTTCTGTAGTTGGAATATCTAACTCTAAATTAAGATTCTTTTTTTGTACTAAAGGAGTAATAGAATTTATCACATTTTTAAGCATAGATATAAAATCAAACTTGGTTAATGAAACAACTAGCTGACCGGCTTCAATTTTAGAAATATCCAGCACATCATTAATTAATGCTAGAAGATGTTGTGCGCTATTTTTTGCCATACCAAGTTGTTTCTTTTGCTCATCATTCAATGGTCCCGCTAATTCTTTTAACAAAATGCCTGTAAAACCTATTATCGAATTTAACGGAGTACGAAGTTCGTGAGACATGGTTGCAAGAAAAGCCGACTTAAGTCGATCAGCAGCTTCGGCTTTTTCTTTGGATTCTTGTAAAACTTGTTCCGATCTTTTGCGATCAGTTATATCGAGAGACCATCCACAGGTTGCAAATATTTTATTACTGCTATCCATAACCGGGAAAAGTAAATCTAAGAAATATCGAGTTTCTCCATTCTTTATCGATTCATTTTCAAATACTTGCGGCTGATTCGTTTCAACAACTTTTTTATTCTGGGCAATATTTCTTTCAGCTCTTTCTTTAGGAAATAATTTTAAATCAGTTTTCCCAATGACATCGTCATAACTAAGCTTCATCAATTTTTCAAATTCTTTATTAACAAAAAGATAGTTTCCCTCAAGGTCATTTATATAAACAAGCAAAGGCGCATAATTAAGAATGTTTTCTAATTTTTGTTCACTTTCGAAAAGAGCTTTCTCGGTTGCTATTCTTGATTCAATTTCATTTTGTAAAGCTAGGTTTTTCATTTCAACAGCTTGTTTTGCAATATTTAGATCTCTTATAGCATGTTGTAATTCATTTGTTCTTACACTTACTCTGTCTTCTAGTTCTTCATTAAGCTTCTTTAACTCGGCAGAAGTTTTGTCAATTTCATCTTGCCTTTGTTTTAATTTTGCCACCATTTCGCTGAATCTTCTGTAAAGAAATCCGATTTCATCTTTTCTATTTTTATCAACCACAATTTCATAAGATTCGGACCTTGCTATTTGTTTCGATGCTTCAGCCAGATTTAGAATCGGCTGAGAAATTATTTTTTGAAGACGGTTTGCAATAATATAATTTGGAATGGCTAACAGAATTAATAGGATAAGTATTATGGATCCGTTGCTAATTATCTTTTCTAATATTGATGCGGTAGAAACTCGGAGGTAAATTGTCCCTTCAACTTCATTTCCTGTTTTAATCTCGTGAATAATGTGAATGTAATTCCAATTATCACTAAAATTTATTTCTTCATAATTGTTGATCATTAGGTTACTTTTATCATCTCTGTTATACTCCGAAAATAGATTTCCATTATGTTCAAAAACAAAAGCGTTCACTATTTCCGGAATAGCATTTAGTTTGATCAAAACCTCATCTACTTCATCATTGTAACCAAATGATAACGGCACTTTACAATACTCCCCTACTAAGGCTGCTGTAATAGAAGAATTATTCTTAATTTCCTCGCGATAATTAATTACATCAAACACACTATAGGCGACTAATCCTAAAATTATAGTAAATGTACTTGCTCCTGTTATAATTAACAGAAGCTTGTTTTTGATAGAGATATTTTGAAATTTTTTCTTCATCCGCTTAAGATTTATAGTCTTTACTAAACTTGTTACTCATAAACATTCACGGCAAGAGAAAGTAATCGTGAATTTGGAATTAGTTTATTTTTTTCCAGCACCCGTTTATTTATTTCGAATTTTATTTTATCCTCAACTTTAATGAAATTAATTCCAGCACCTTTCTCTGCGAATCCTTCTGAATTTGTAATCAGTAGAATTGCTTTCTCATTAGCAAAATCAATTAATCTTGAAAAGACTCGAATATTATTTCCCGGATAGAAAAGAATATTACATTTTTCGATCTCATTAAGTTTGTTTAATTCTTTCACCTCAATTTCTTTTCCGTTTACAGTTTCCTTCTTCGCAATGACTTCCAGCGGGGAGATAATTTTATTTTCACCCCAAATACAAATATTGAATTTGTCCGATTGACTAGGTGGCCATTCAATATATTTTGAAAAATTATAAATATAGACCGACAAAACATTTTCAAGGGTGGCAGATTCACTTTGGGATATGAGATTAATTCGCAATGATACCAAGAGAACAAAACTAATTATCACATAACGAGCAATATTAATATTTGTTTTCTTCATTTTGTCATCAGAATGAAAAATCTACATTAAACAAAATAGTACGCTGTGGCTGTCTATATCTATCCGGCGGTCTATTTGATGTATGATAATATTCTGTGTCGAGGATATTTTTAATACTCAAAGTGAGATTCAGATTTTTTAAAGCAGTGTATGTTAAAGCCGAGTGTAAAATAAATGCCGCATCAATTAAATCATTTCCGGTGTTTGTAATAACTTGCGGATTGGTTCTCTTCCCAATATAATTTCCTCTTAGAGATAATTTTATTACTTCAGAAAGTTTAACATTTACTCCAACATTTGCGATGTGTCTTGAAATCTCCGGAAGAAATATATCATCATTGTTCGTGGAAAAATTATATGTATAATTCATGTAAGCTTTCACATTTTTCAGATAAATGTCGGTAGTAGTTTCAACACCTCTTACTTTAACTATCCCTTTATTAACCCATTTGTATTCGTTACCAATAAACTCTTGGTCAATAATATCTATCAGCTTATTATTATAAAATGAAACTCCAACTTTCAAAATATTGGCGAAGGAATATCCTCCGGCTAACTCAAAAGAACGCATTTTTTCAGGTGTCAAATTTGGATTTCCTAAACCACTTGTATAATCCCACGGTTTAGGTGCGCGGAATGCTTCTGAATACAAAGCTTTTAAAGTAAGTCGTTCATAATTTAGAACTAATCCGACTCTTGGTGTGATCACATCTCCATAAACACTGCTTTGATCATAACGAGCACCGATGAAAAAATTTAACATTCTCAATAAACTCAGTTCAGATTGAATGAATAAACTTAAGATATCGTTTCTATCAATATTTGGTTCTGATGGAATGGGTGGTTTTTCTGATGAAGAATTACTTTCTGTAATTGAAAACTGCTTCGAAAGCCATTCCGATTTGAAATTTATTCCTCCAATTAATTTCAATTCACTTAGTGGTTGATAATAAGTAACAAGCTCAGCCGTAAGTGAATAGTTTGGACGATAGTATCCAACTTGAGAAGTATCCGTCACATAAGCAATGGTATTATCATGAACCGTTGTGTTGGTATAAGCTACTTTCGATTGAATATCAAGATTATCTTGAATGAACAATGAATGTTTCATAAAAATATTTGCGAAACTTATATTCCACAAACTATTCTTATCTAAATAATTTGTTCCAACAGATCTATAATTTGTAGTTCGGGAAGCTTGTTTGTTTTGAAATAAAACGCCCAATATAAAATTGTTATATGCTGTTTTTAAGTTTAGTGAATAATCTCTTTCAAAATTTTCCATATCAGGTGACCAATTGAAATCTCCATTGACACCGGCAAGATCAGCTTTTTCGGAATTATAATACATTCCTGAAATTCTCAAACCGAGTTTTTCTTCTTCATCATAAAATGAATAACTAGAATTAATTGTATATGTATTAAATGAACCGATTAAGCCGGAGATATGAATTTCGTTTTCCGCCTCGGGATTTTTCGTGATAATATTAATTACACCGGAAATTGCATTAGTTCCGTACAGAGATGACGCCGGACCGTAAACGACTTCAATTTGTTCAATATCATCCAAATTAAATTGTCCGCCCGCATAAAAACCGCCCGAACTTAGTTCATTAATTTCAACACCATCGACAAGCAGAAGCGTATAATTATTTTGATTTGTAATACCTCTTTGAAAAACATAGCTATTGAATCCCTGTATATTTCTAAATTGAAATCCCGGCAAATCCGATAAAATTTCTTCAAGTGTTAGATAACCATTTTCCTTAATTTCATCCTTTTTAATAACTCTTACCGTAGCCGGAACTTCGCTAATTCTATTTAATCTTTTTGTTGCAGAAATTATTTTTAGATCCGTCAATTCCTCGAGATCAAGCTGAAGTAGTTTAGTTAATTCATCTTCTTGTGCAGAGATTTTTGAGTTGAGTAAAATCGCAAAAATTATAAGCAGAGAAATTAATTGAAATATACTAACTGATTGAAGTGGGAAATAATTTATAAAAGAAAATGCTGGAGATGATTTTATTGGTTGGATTTCTTTTTGATTCGATAACATCATTCGAGGTTCTCATCTTGATGAGTTTCTAATTTAACTACTATCGATCACAATGAAACTTTTCGTGAATAATCATCCACTTTTATATTTTGTTGGAATTGCTTTGTTAAATATATAATATCCGTTAACTAATACAAGTGATTTTACGCTCAAAGTTAGCTTTTATGAAGCGAATTTGATTATTTTGGAAAACATTAATAATAAGAAACTACTTCTCGCAAATGCAAAAACCAAGAGTAAAAATCTGCTGCATTTCTTCAATTGAAGAGATGAAGCTAGCCGTAAAATACGGCGCTTCTGCAATAGGACTTGTTGCAGAAATGCCAAGCGGACCCGGGGTTATTTCGGATGAATTAATTGAAGAAATTGCAACTCAAACACCACCGGGAATTTCTACTTTTCTTTTAACCAGCCGACAAACTGTCAGTGGGATTATCGAACATCAAAAGAGCTGTAAAACAAATACCATACAGATTGTCGATCATTTGATTGAAGGAACTCATAAGGAATTGAAAAAAGCATTGCCGGGAATTTCAATTGTACAGGTTATACATGTTAATGATGAATCCTCGGTACATGAAGCAATTACTGTTTCTGAAAGCGTCGATGCAATTTTACTCGATAGTGGTAATCAAAAATTAGATGTGAAAGTGCTCGGCGGAACCGGAAAAACTCATGATTGGTCGCTCAGTAAAAAAATTGTTGAGTCAATATCAAAACCGGTTTTTCTCGCCGGTGGATTAAACCCAAGTAACGTAAGGGATGCCGTAGAAACCGTTAAGCCGTTCGGAATTGATCTTTGCAGCGGTGTTAGGACTAATGGATTGCTTGATGATGAAAAGCTTAGAGAATTTTTTGAAAGATTGTAGGTTTGGAATTTTCTGTGTTCACAAAACAATCACACTTAGCCAGAATTACTTGAGCAATACCATCTTTCGTGTTTGAATAAAGCTACCAACTGTAAGTTTATAAAAATAAATTCCGCTCGGTAAACTTGTACCATTAAATTCAATATTATGATTTCCGCCATGCATCGGTTTATTTAATAATATTTTCACTTCTCTACCAAGAATATCATAGACAATTAACTTGGTCTGTAGGGGACGAATATATTCGTCCCCTACGTTGGAAATTGTAAATTTTATATTTGTACTTGGATTAAAGGGATTGGGATAGTTTTGTTCGAGGGTAAAGGGATATAAAAGTGTTTTATCTCCATCATGTAATGAAGTAATTCCTCCATTGCTGGTTGCTAACACAAATCCATTAGCCCCATCATCTCCACCTATTGCAATCCCATTGTTTTGATCGAAAAAGTGTAGAGCAGTTACATATCCAATTGGCAACTCTGAAATTTGATTTGTCCAAGTTTCACCCCCATCAGTTGTGTTAAGGATAACACTATTCCAACCGACTAACCACCCTAATTGTTCACTCACAAAAAATATATCCTCAAATTCATACTGCCCTTTCATTTCAACATAGCTATGCAGCCAGGTATTTCCACCATCAGACGTTTTAAGAAAATGAGAATCTAGCCCGGTTGCAAAGCCTAAAGTGTCATCTAGGAAAAACATTGATGTTATAGTCCCACCTTCCGGTGTCGTTACAACTCGTGTCCATGTTTCTCCGCCATCAGTAGTTTTATCAATAATACCGTTGAAATTACTCCCCGTCGTTATTTCTCCTGTTGCAAAACCAATATTATCATCAAGGAAACTGATACTATTGTATAAAGCATCACTTGAATGGATATTACTCCAAGCGGCTCCTGAGTTAGTTGTTTTTAATACACTATTTAATGTAACTCCAAATCCTAACTCTTCACCAACGAATGATATATCTAAAATTTTCTCTTCAATATTTGTTGAGAACATTTGCCAATTTAATCCCATATCTGTTGAATAAATTATCGTACCGTTATCACCTGAAATCCATACAGAATTTTCATAAAAAGAAATGGCAGATAAATCTTCTTCGGTGAAACTATTGATCTCGAGCCATTCTTGTCCTGAATTTGTTGTTCTTAAGATATAACCACTATCGCTAACAACAATTCCCACGTCTTCATTGAAAAACTCTATATCATTAAAACTAGCATAAGTTTTATCAAGTTCTTTAACGTACCATTGCCCACTGACGATGGTCATAAAAAATAAGTGCACAATAAATATTATCTTTTTCATGACGAACCCACGTTAATTGTAATTTCTCTCTTTTCTATAAAATCATTAATTGCCCGGCACCAATTATCAATATAATCGAATTATACTATGTGACCTTATTCTTGCTGGAGTTTTAGAACTGTTTAGGTAACCGAATGAAGGTAAAAAAAAATATTTAATTATCAATCCCAGAGACACAGCACTGCTGTGTCTCTACATAAAAATTAATCTGCTAGGGTAAACTTAACTTGTGTTGAATCTTGCTGATCAGATAAGTCATCCATTACAAAAATCTGCAAAGTATAATCACCGGTCGCAAAAGTAGAGTCAAAAACGATTTGTATTTCTAATTGTGTGTCCATTAATTTTTCCGGACTTGTTCTATTAATCATACCGTAATCAATTTCTTCTAAAGTTTCATCAGACGGAGTAATTAGATTAACATAGAATGAAAGTTTTGTAGAGAATTCTTTTCCATCTTCAACTTGTGTAAATCCTTTTACCTGTGCGCTAGCATTCAATTCCCATTCAGTTCCAATATTAAACGCGAATGCTTCCGGACTATACACTTCTAATTTTTGTTCTTCTTCAGAGCAGGCAAAAAAAGTAAATAATACGGCCAAAAATACTATTACTAAAATTCGATTTGTCATTTTATCTATTTATTTCTCCTTTTATTTGAAAACCTAAATGTTATAATCATTCTTTTTCATAAACCATCTCATTACCGCATCAACCGATTTGTTAACAACATCACTCTCTCCGCTAATTTCAATATCACTTAAATGAACACTCTCGAAACCCTTTGCAATAAAATACTCGGCTTTGTCAAAAAAGTTATTAATCTTCATGTAAAAACCCAACGCTTCATGAAGATCAAGTGTACTGGAAATTATACCTTCCTCAACAATAAAATTCCAAATTACAACTCGTTCTAAAATGAGAGCATAAATTACTTCCGAAACTTTCATACCTTCAACGGCTCTTTCACGTCCGAGTTTAATAAAATGTTCGGCTGTTTTTCTAAAATCAGGATCGTCCTGCAATAAATAATCTCCCAATCGTTTGAACACATCATAAACTCTTTCATTGAGTTGCTTCTCCGGTATATTTTTGTAACCGGGTGTAGAAGGATTATTCCGAACTTCGTGACTCCACTTTTTAGTCAATTGTTCGGCATGATCCTCAACTAAACGGATGTACTTTTGATATAACATTTTATCCTCCGCTATTAATAATTTGTTGACGAGAGGAAACAAAAAGTAAAGAACATTTTATGAAGAACTATTTGTTAATATAATTGAAAACAATTGTGAAGCAAGTAAATATTTTCCGTCAATAAATTGTTTTCCAAAGGTTATTCATACTGTATATCCGAATAATCTTTTAGATATTGAGGAACACGGGGATTACCATAAAAGAATGTTTCCTCTACTCCAAGTGTTAATGCCCATCTATGAATCCATGACGGACCGTATTTTCCGACAAAATTATTTTCCGAACTATAAGCTTCATCTTGCAAAGCTTCATCCAATGAGACGAAATCATATCCTTCATTCTTAATTGCTTCGGCTAGTTCATCAAAATAATCGGCGTTAAGTAAATTGGCATGAACAAGCAAAACTTGTTTAATATTTCTTCCGAATAATTTTTGTGATTGTTCTTCATAATATTTTATTTTTTCTATCATATAATCCACATAATCAGCACCTAATCTTTGCATCATCTCGATGTCGTTTTCCTTAAATGCTTTGTTGTACCCGAATGCAAAAATCCATTCCGAGTTATCAATTGTAACGGGAGCTTCTTTGTAATTATTATCCTTTAAGAATTTTTTTAATGATAACATTATCTCTTCCGTCTCTCCGCTTCGTAAATATGGATGTCGGAAATATTCATATTGAATATTTCTTTCTTCGGCAAGTTTTCTCGTAAATTCTTCACCCTTTAATACATCTGCTTTGTATTCTTCGAATGGTATGGCATTAATATTTGGATGTGAGTAGGTATGATTACCTAATTCCAAACCTGAGTCAAGCCATAATTTTAATATCTCCACTCCGGTCTCATCAATAACGTTTTCTTTTACCAGCTTGCCTTCATTTACAAAGCCGACAGCGGGTATATTATATTCTAAAATATGTTCGATAATCTGTTTATTAAATTCAAACTGCTTTTCGGAAGAATATTGCCCGCTTTGCTGAAACGGTAAATCATCAAAAGTAACAGCCATAAATTTTTCTTGTGCGAAAGATATATTTACAAGAAAAAGAATAACCAATCCGAATCTTTTCATTTTACTCCAAAGAAAATAGTGTGTGTTTAATTAAGGAAAGTTATTAAAAATGAATGAGAGATTCTCATCCCGCTCTTTAACACAATTGAGAGCGGGATGAAGAAATTAAATTTATTACCAGGCTCTCTTAAATGAGATCAACAAATAAGCTAGTAAATAGATTACCGCTCCCAGAAATAAAGCCGTGGCATATCCGAAAGAGAAAGCAATTAAAACGACAATAGTTGACCCAAGAACCGACGCAGCCCCGTTAACCGCAAAACCCCAATCAACTAATTCGCCAATTAGTAACGAACCCTTAGGGAAAGGCATTCCCATAAAAAAGCCAAGCGGGAAGATTAAGATTGCCGTTATAATTATTCTCGGAGCCATAGTGAGACCACCTAAAGCGTAAATCAGTTCTGTGAAAGCTACAACATCTATCAGAAGCCAAATTGAGATAAATGTAAATACAAATTTCGGTGAAAATTTTTCGGAATAACGGCTCCCGATTCCGGACGCCAAAAGAAGTACGAGTAATATTGTAATAATGCTGTAAACACTCGGCCCGATAAAGAGAGTGTACTTTTGCATTAAAACAACTTCAACCATCATAAACGCAAGTCCTATAGCAAAAAAGTATAGCCATGGTACGGCTCTTAGTTTTGGGCCCTTCTTTAAATACGGAATTAGATTTAGCGGGACAATTAGAAAAACAACAATTAGCAAAATTACTGTAATAATAATTTTTGAAAGCGGAAATCCGTAAAATTCATATGGTAAAATTGTTTCAACTTCCCCAAACTGAAAATTCCTCATCAAACCGAGCTGAGCCGTAAAGGGTCTGTTGTCGTTACAAGGAGAGATATCGATTGCTGCATTAACTTGAGCTGTTTCCCATCCCTTAGTAACAATTTGATTAATCAGATTGTCTTTTACCGAATCTGCCGCCGGGTAAAGTAAGTAATGATAATTCTGAGCACCTTGCGGAACTTCACCGAAAGCGTTTTGCATTAACTCTTCCGTTAACGGTTGCTTTGAGATAAAAAGAATGTTTCTTCTCATCTTAGGCAGGTTGTAAACAGCAAAATGTGACGTTGGATTTTCTACATCAAGTTCTTCGAGTGCCAACATAAGTTCAGAGGTTAAACGCGGCACATAAAATTGATGTTCCATCATTACAAAACCACTGTCGGTAAGTGAATTCCAATAATCCTGAAATGCCTCTGTTGTAAAAAGATAGTTTTCTGCCAAGGCAAATGAACCCGATGCTAGAGCGGCAAACGTATTCGAGCTTA
>QZJX01000108.1 GCA_003599395.1 Ignavibacteriales bacterium
AATTCTCTGCAAACCAATTCCGGTTATCACTCTCATCCGATGGTAAAACCAGAAAAATGCTATACATGCCACAGCGAACATCACGGAAGAAAATTTGAAATAATTCGTTTTGATAGAAATACATTCGATCATTCGGCAACTGGATTTAATTTGACCGGTAAACATTCTTCCATAGAATGTGGTGATTGTCATACTACAAAATTTATCCTACTTGAGGATTACAAGAATAAAAAGGGGACCTTTTTTGGTTTATCACAAAACTGCATCACTTGTCACAATGATTATCATCAAGGTACATTAAGTAGCAACTGTGAAACGTGTCATAATACCGAAAAGTTTATACCTGCACAAAAATTTAATCACGATACTGCAAAATTCAAACTGACGGGTGCTCACATTAATGTTCAGTGTAAGGACTGCCATAAAATTGAAATTAGGAATAATTCTAGTTTCCAAGTTTTTGTTGGATTGCAATTTGGCAAATGTATTGATTGTCATACCGATATTCACAAAGGAAAATTCGGACAAAATTGTGAGGATTGTCATTCAACGGTTTCTTTTAAAAAAATAAAAAACATAGATAATTTTGACCACGCAAAGACAAATTTCCCATTAATTGGTCGTCATCAATTGGTTGCATGCAGAGATTGTCATAAGACTACTTTATCAACTAAACCGAAGCATGAAAAGTGTATTGATTGTCACAGTGATTATCACAAAGGTGAATTTTCTGCGAACGGACAAACCAAAGATTGTTCGCAGTGCCATACAGAACTTGGATTCATGCCTTCAACTTTTACTTTGGAACTTCATCAAAAAACTCGATTCCCATTAAATGGAAGTCATCTTGCTTTGCCTTGTTACCTTTGTCACAAGGTTAATGTTGATTATCAATTTCGTTTCGCAAGCTTAAATTGTATACAATGTCATGAAAATATTCACAAAGGATTTATCCAAACAAAATTTTTATCTGATGAAAACTGCGGACAATGCCATAAGACCACTCTTTGGAGTGATGTCGAATTTGATCATAGTAGAACAAATTTTAGGTTAGAAGGGAAGCATAAAGAAATTTTATGTTCAGATTGTCATTTTGAGAAAAGTGATAAAGAATTCAAGCAAAATTTTGAAAATTTACAAATGGCTTGTGAAAGCTGTCATAATGATGTGCATTTTAATCAGTTTAAAGTTGAGGGTAAAACAAATTGTGAAAGATGTCATACTTTTGATAACTGGCTCCCCGAAAAATTCGATCATTCGAATACTTTGTTTCCTTTAGACGGCGCACATTCAAAAGTCAATTGCCAAGGATGCCATAAGCAAATTGAAACACCGGTAGGAAAATTTGTCAAATATAAATTTGAAGAGATAAAATGTATAAACTGTCATTCATCTTAGCGCTGTTTTCAATTTCTCTAATGGCACAAGCGCCGCACGGCGATGGCTTTTCTCTCGATTGCAGCATATGTCATACTGAACAAAGCTGGAAGGTTGACTTTGATAAAATTTCCTTTGACCATTCTCAAACCAACTTTGAATTATTGGGACAGCATAAAATTGTAAATTGTACCGACTGTCATGAATCGCTTGTATTTAAGAATGTAAATAATAATTGTTTCGAATGTCATTTTGATATTCATGAAACGACAGTAGGAACTGAGTGTGAAGTTTGTCATAATAATAATAGTTGGGTAGTAACAAATATTAAAGAAATTCATGACTTAGGTAGATTCCCTTTAGTTGGCAATCATGCGATTGCTGATTGTGAAGATTGTCATATATCCGTTTCAGATCTACGATTTGAACCGCTTGGTTCAGCTTGTTATGATTGCCATAAAGTGGATTACAACAGTACACTGAATCCAAATCATGCTTTGTCTGGTTTTTCAACCGATTGTGAAGAATGCCATAGTTTAACGGATTCTGAATGGTCGGTGGCTGCATTTGCACACGAATTTTTTCCGTTAATAGGTGGACATCAGATAAGCAATTGTTTGGAATGTCATTCACAAAATACCTTTAGCGGGTTAAATTCGGAATGCTTTCAATGTCATCAAGCTGATTATGAAAATGCACAAAGAATTAACCACGTTGCTTTAGGATTTGATACTGATTGTTCAATTTGTCATTCATTAAATCCCGGATGGAGTCCGGCCACTTTTGCAAATCACAATGATATTTATCCTTTAATAGGGGCTCATGCTGCTATCGCTTCGGATTGTAATCAATGTCACTCAACGGGTTATAACAATACTCCTAACCAATGTATTGGATGTCATGAATCTGATTATAATTCAACGACTAATCCATCGCACATTACATTAAATTTTTCAACCAATTGTGAAGAATGTCATTCTCAAAATGCCTGGACACCGGCAACGTTTGACCATGATGCACAATTCTTCCCAATATATTCTGGTGAACATAACGGTGAATGGAGTGCATGTTCGGATTGTCACATAGATGCAAACAATTATGCCGTGTTTAGCTGTACCAATTGTCATGAACATAACAAAACAGATATGGATGACGAGCATATTGGAATAAACGGTTATATATATGAAAGTTCTGCTTGTCTATCATGTCATCCGACGGGTTCGGGTGAGGGGGGATTCAACCATAATACTACCAATTTCCCACTCACCGGTTCACATATAACAGTTGATTGTCAGGCTTGTCATATTTCAGGTTATCAAGGTACATCAATACTTTGCGAAGATTGTCATCAAGATGATTATTTAAACGCACCTGATCACACATCGTTAGGTTATCCGATGGATTGCGAACGATGTCATTCAACAACAGCTTGGGAAGAATCGACGTTCAATCATAGTAATACTAATTTTCCGTTGACAGGTGCACATGTTACTCAAATTTGTAGCGATTGTCATTCAGCCGGATTTGACGGAACTTCTACTTTATGTTTCGATTGTCACATTGATGAATTCAATTCCGCTATGAATCCTAATCATCAAAATTTAGGTTTATCAAATCAATGCGATGAATGCCATACAACGGATCCTGGTTGGAGCCCTGCTCAGTTTCCAAATCACAATGAATATTTCGTTTTGTTAGGTGCACATCTCACTGTTCCAAATTGCGCCGATTGTCATACAGTTGATTATAATACTACACCAAATCAATGTATCGGTTGTCATGAATCTGATTATGACTCAACAACTGATCCTGCACATCGATCTGCCGGCTTTACAACTGATTGCGAAGCTTGTCATAATGAAACTTCTTGGACACCAGCAACATTTGACCATGATGCTCAATTCTTCCCAATTTATTCCGGTAAACATAACGGTGAATGGAATGCGTGTTCTGACTGCCATTCAAATCAAAATAACTATGGCGAATTTGTTTGTACTAATTGTCACGAGCACAATAAAACTGATATGGATAACGAACATACAGGAGTTGAAGGTTATGTTTTTCTAAGTCAAGAATGTTTTGCCTGCCACCCTAACGGAACAGCAGAAGGGGCTTTCAATCACGCAAATTCAAACTTTCCTTTAACCGGTGCACATACAAATCTTCTGTGCGAAGATTGTCATCAGAACGGTTATCTCGGCACTTCAAGTTTGTGCTTTGATTGCCATAATAATAATTACAATTCAAGCCAAAATCCTTCTCACTCAATATTAGTTCTATCGCAAACCTGTGAAGAATGTCACTCAACAGATGTATGGATTCCTTCTACTTTTAATCACTCAACAACTGGATTTGAATTAATTGGTGGGCATCAGATTCCCGATTGTTCGAGTTGTCATACAACCGATGTCTCAACAACTCAAAATATTTGTTTTGCTTGCCATGAAAATGATTACTCAATCGCTCCTGATCATTCGTCTTTAGGTTATCCTACCGCTTGTGAACAATGCCACGTAACAACTAGTTGGCAAGAAACCACGTTTGATCATAACGGTACAAATTTTCCTTTAACCGGCGCGCATATTGGTGAGAGTTGCGCTAGCTGCCATAGCGATGGATTTTCAGGAACAAGCACAGTTTGTTATGATTGCCACACGAATGATTTTAACTTATCATCCAATCCGGACCATCAACAAATCGGATTAGGAACTCAATGCGATGATTGTCACACGACTAACCCTGATTGGAGTCCGGCTGAATTTCCTGTTCATGATAATTTCTATCAGTTGATAGGTGCACATGCTGCAATTAGTAGTAACTGTATTGATTGTCACAACGGTGATTACAATAATACGCCAAACACATGTTTTCAATGTCATCAAAGTGATTATAATTCAACAACTGATCCGTCTCACTCGGCAGCGCAATTTCCAACCGATTGTGAGCAATGTCATTCTCAAAATGCATGGGAGCCATCTACGTTTAATCACGATGGACAGTATTTCCCGATTTATTCCGGCGAACATCAAAATGAGTGGAATTCGTGCAGCGATTGTCATACGAATGCAGCAAATTATTCAGTATTCTCATGTATTGATTGTCACGAGCATAATCAGACTGAAATGGATAGTAAACACAATGATGTAAGTGGGTATGTTTATGAAAGCGTAGCATGTTATGAATGTCACCCTGACGGTAAAGCAGGTAACGTTACATTCCCAAGTTTAAAAGATAGTGAGTTTTGATGAAGAAACTGGTTTTAATAATTATATTAACTTTTTTACCGTTACTTGCACAGACGGTTACTTACATTAATGGTGAAGTGACCTACAAATCTGCGGAGCATATCTACATTCGATTCGAAAATTTTGATTGGCTGGAAGTAGGCGATTCTGTTTTTACTTTAAAAAATAACCAATATAAGGTTGCGGGAACAGTAAAATTTCTTTCTTCAACTTCGTGCGCTGTTGAGCCTTCAATTGATTTGAATGTCGGTTCGATTGTTTATCGTAAGTATCAACCTAAAATTCAGCCTGAAAAAATTGTAAATAAAGAAATAGATAAACCTATTATTACCGAAACTTCCGAGGAAATTAAAATTCAAGAGATATCAGCAGAAGTTGAAGGAAAGGAATCAAGATTTTATGGGAGAATAGGAGTAACATCTTATTCGAACCTGACAAACAGAGAAAAATCGATTAACACTCAAAGGTGGAAGTATAGGTCTTCATTAAATTACGAGAATATAGGCGGCTCAAGTTTATCTATGACAAGTTGTGTAACATTTTCTTACCGTACTCACGAATGGCGAAGAGTAGAGAATAATTTAATGACTGCATTGAAGATATATAACCTAGCGTTTAAATATGATTTTAATAATGAAACTAATATCTGGTTTGGTAGAAGAATCAATTCAAATTTGGCAAACATTAGTACAATTGACGGTGTTCAGTTTGAATCGAAAGTAGATTATTTTGATTATGGTTTGGTGATCGGTTCCCGCCCTCATTTTTCGGATTTCGGTTATAATGCAAAGCTTTTTGAATACGGAGGATACATTGCTCGCACTGATTCGATTAACAATAAGATAATGAAAAACTCATTTGCATTATTTCAGCAGACAAATAATTTCAAAACAGACAGAAGATTTTTATACTTCCAGCATTCAAATATTGTTATAGAAAATATCAATATATTCTTTTCAACTGAAGTGGATTTATATAAAAGAGAAAAAGGGGAGGGGAAAAGTGTAATTGATTTAACGAGTTTTTATTTTTCTTCCCGGTATTCACCATCACGATTTATTTCTCTTACAGCCTCCTATGATGCAAGAAAAAATGTAGTTTATTATGAAACTTATAAATCAGTAGCAGATAGTATCCTTGAATCCGAAACCCGGCAGGGTTTGAGATTAAGAGTTACAGTTAAACCTATAAATTACTTGATGTTAAATTTTGGGACCGGTTATAGGTATGTTCCGGGAGATAATGAACCGACAAAAAATTATGATGGAAGCATCACGTATTCCCGAGTGCCCTTTATTAATTCATCCATAACCGTAAGCGGTAATTACTTGATGACTAACTATTTAGATGGAAAAATAGTTGGTGTGCGGATATACAAGGATTTATTTGATGGCTTAATAAATCTTGGTCTGAGCTATAGAAATTTGGTCTATAAATTTACATCCGGATTGGCGGATTTAAAACAAAATATTTTTGAATCGAATTTATCTGTCAAATTTAATGATACAATCTACTTCAACATGAGTTACGAAGGTGTGTTTGAAGAAACTGATAGTTTTGGAAGAATATTTATTAATTTAACTAAACGATTCAGATAAGTGTTGTGAAGGCTTGACTATCTTATTTAAAGATAGTAATCAATAGCATATATGACTATGACTAATCGGTTATAATTTTAGTTATAAATTCATTAGGTATTTCTTCAAAGTAATAGTTATTAATTTTTATTTTATTCTCTGATCCAGAATAGATTTCTTTACTAGGCTTCTCATCGTTGTCGATCAAATTGTTTTTACTGAATTTTGTTTTATCAGCAATAACATAAAAGGGTTTACAGAATTCTTTACAAGCTAATGCTAGTAAATTACTTCCGACTTTATTAATTACTTTACCATTTTTTATTATTTTGTCAGCACCGATAATGCCACAATCAACATTTTGTACTGCATTATAAATTTGTGCTTCTGTTATCAATGTAGTCTTAATTTTCGGAGAACTTAAATTTTCTGCTAAAATTCTTCCTTCAAGAATCGGTCTGCCTTCACTAACAATCACTTCGATTGATTCTTTCTCTGAAGCAGTTAACTTCAATATCTCTAAAATTGTTTTGCTATTTGAAATGGTTATAAATGAGTATAAATCCGAAATGAGTGGTTTGAAGTTTCTGTAAATATTGTGGAATAAAATATCGTTATCATATTTATTCAAAAATTCCTTGATTGAATTTTCTTGATACGCAGCTCCGAGATTAGCAAGGAAATTTTGAATTGTTTGAAAATCGTGAAAGTGTTTTTGTAAAGATGAAATTAATTTTGGATTTATCTTATCATGATTGTTTCTTAGATAATGCAAAATTTTATCCAGTAATTCACAGCTTCCCGAAGTATTATCGGAAATGATATTAATTAATTCTTCCGGTAAATGATCAAAACTCATTTTTCAAATCGAAAGCCCTTTATAGGTTCCCGCAAAGTAAGAACAGGGCATGGTGCTTTACGAACAACCTTTTCAGCAGTACTTCCGAATAGTAAATGTTCAACACCGGTATGTCCGTGTGTAGCAATTATTATTAAATCAACATCTTCTTCGCGAGCGGTTTCAATTATTTCATAAAAAGGTTTACCGGTTTTGATTATTCTTTTTGATTTTAATTCACTACCAATTTCATTTTTTTCTAGTGTTTCTAATTCTGTCTCCACTCTTTCTGTCAGATTTTGATCCGTAGCGGGAATTGCAACTTGACCCATGCTAAAATCTGCGGGATAAATCATTGGTTCAATTACGGATACAAGAATCAACTCCGAATTAAATTGTTTTGCAAAATCAATTGCATATCTCAGCGCACGTTTCGAATAGTCGGAAAAATCGATTGGGACTAATATTTTTTTAAAGTTTGCCATGCTATTCCTCCTATTTTAGTTTTTCAACATAAAGAGAAAAATACTCGTCATTAACTCTTCGTAATCTGGTTGAAATAATAGTAGAAATCCCTTTCAGTATTTTTAAACCAGCTTTAGGATATCGCTCTATAAATTCATCCAAATCCGGTTTGAATATGACAGCTATGCTGCAAGCTTCTAAGGCAACTGCAGAACCCGATCTAACTTCATCATCTAATAAAGCAAGTTCACCAAAAAAATCACCTCGAGTTAGTGTTGCCATATCGATTGGTTCTTTATCATCAATAGATTGTTTTATAACAACTGAACCTTCTCTAACTATATATAATCCGATTCCCGGATCACCTTGATAAAAGATATATTCATTTGCTTCATAAACTCGATTGTGGATAATTTGCATAAGGAGTTTAATATATTTTCCCCTTAGATTTTCAAAAGGCGGCATTGCAAGAAGCAATTCTTCCAAATCGCTTTTTTCACCGGGCGTTTTGAATAAGTTTGCCCAAAAACTGCTTTTGCTTTTAATTAATTCTTGTGTTGTATCCATTTGTTCCTCTAATTAAATATTCCGGATTCGGCAACACGCCAGATTTTTTGACATGGAAATTTATTCTCATAAAGTGCACGGCCAATTATTACTGAATCAACTCTCTCATTCGACTCGTCCTGTACTTTCTTCAAATCTTCATATCCGCCAATTCCACCCGATAATGATACTTTAAGATTTGTGGCTTCCGCAATTTTATTTGATAACTGAATGTTTGGACCGTTCATCATACCGTTTGTTTTAACATCAGTTACAATGACTCTACAAACCCCTAACGATTCAAGATGTTTTGCATATTCAATAGGATTGACACCGGTTCTTTTTGTTCGACCTTTTATTACAACTTCGTTATCAATTACATCAATTGCCGCTGCAACCTTCAGCATTCCAAATTCATTTAGTATTTTAATAAATTCTTCCTCATTTTCAAATGCTAAACTGCCGACTACTATTCTAAAAACTCCTAAGTCGAATGCTCGTTTTGCATCATCGATGTTTGTAATTCCACCGCCGTATTCAATAGGAATTACTACGGACTCACAAATTTTTTTTATAATATTATAATTTTTATGTGAATGAAAATGTGATGAATCAAAATCCACAATGTGAATCGTCTTCGCATTTTCGGCTCTCCAAATCATTGCCATTTCAACCGGATCATCTCCGTAGGCAGAACAATTTAGTTCCGGTATTCCTTGAACGACTCTAACAATTTTACCGTCCTTTATATCTATACTCGGTATAACCAGCAATTTACGCATTTAAATTTTCCACTTACCGCCACTCTTAATCGATTTCCGGCTAATGATTAATTTTTGAATTTCACTTGTACCTTCAAATATACGCAAGATTCTTGCATCACGGTAATACCTTTCAATTGGTATCTCTCGCGAGAATCCCATTCCGCCATGAATTTGTAATGCCATATCTGCGACCTCTGAGACATTTTCCGAGCAGAATAATTTTACGATCGCTGCTTCTTGAGAGATATCTTGATCCCTTTCATATTTTGCAGCACATCTATATAACATACTTTCCATAGCGTAAATTTTTGTTGTCATATCAGAAATCATAAATTGTATTGCTTGAAATTTTGCAATCTCTTGTCCAAATTGTTTCCTTTGTGTAGCGTAACTAACTGCAAGTTCCAACATTTCTTTTGCAGCACCAACAGAGCAAGCACCAATACCAAGTCTGCCCGCATCAAGCGTTTTCATCGCAATTAAAAATCCACGTCCCTCAGTTCCAATCATATTTTCAGAAGGAATTTCCACATTTTCAAAACTTATAGTGTTTGTTGTACTTCCTTTTATACCAAGCTTCTTTTCATTAGGTCCAATTGAGACACCGGGGAAACTTTTCTCGACCACAAATCCGGTTATACCTTTTTCCGTTTTTGCAAAAACCGAAAAAACATCGGCAATCGCACCATTAGTTATCCAAACTTTTTCACCATTTAAAATCCATTTATCACCAACTTTTTTTGCAGAAGTCTTAAGATTAATAGCATCAGAACCCGCTTCAGATTCTGTTAATGCAAATGCCGCAATTTTTTTACCGCTACACAAAGAGGGGAGATATTTTTGCTTTAATTCTTCCGATCCTCCGATAAATATTGCATTTGTACCAATAGAAATATGAGCGCCGATAAAAGCCGCAGTTGATCCGCAAGCTCGGGTTACTTCTTCTTGAGCTATGCAATATCCAATTTCGCCAAAACCTCCACCACCATATTCTTCAGGAAACGGAGTGCCAAGGATTCCAACTTCACCTAGTTTTTTTATTAATTCTTTAGGAATTTCTTCATTTTGATCAATTTTTGCAGCAATTGGACGAATTTCTGCATTTGTAAAATCACGAACCATTTTTCTTAGAATTTCGTGATCTTCAGAAAAGGAATAATTCATTAATTTCTCCATTGTTAAAATCTTTCAAAAAATAAGCATTTAAGAGGTAAAAAATAAATTTAATCGATCCAAAGACATTATTTTTATTTTAATATAAAATCTTGACTTTTCAGCGTCTAATAGGCATATTTAAGTCTATGAGCAAAGATTATGTGCTAGAAACAAATGACAATGAAAAGATTCGCATTAGGACATTTGGTAAAAGTGAAAATCCGTGTATAATTTTTGTACATGGATTTAAAGGTTTTAAAGATTGGGGATTTGGACCATATTTATCAAACTTTTTTGCGGAGAAAGGTTTTTTTGTTATTACATTTAATTTTTCGCTGAATGGTGTGGGTGAAAGTTTAACAGAATTTGATGAACTTGAAAAATTTGCACAGAATACATTTTCAAGGGAAATCGATGAATTGAATTTAATTATTCGTTCTTACCGTGATGGTTTTTTCACTGAAAATATTTCTTCTAAAAGAATTGGATTATTAGGACATAGCAGGGGTGGCGCAATATCAATTTTAACTTCCTCTCAAAACGAAAATGTTAATGCGGTTTCTACTTGGTCTGCAATTGCTAAATTAGATCGATATTCAGATCGTCAAAAAAAGGATTGGAAGGAAAAAGGTTATTTTGAAGTGTTAAATTCCAGAACCAATCAGATGATGAGAATGAACTTAACCTTTCTGATAGATATTGAACAAAATCAAAATGACAAATTAAATATTGAGAACGCAGTTAAAAAATTAAAGAAACCTTTGTTCATTGCGCATGGTGATCAAGATTTGGCAGTACCTATAGATGAAGGAAATTTACTGTATAATTGGTCTGATAAAAATAATACCGAAATATTTGTAGTTCATAATGCCGGACACACATTTAATATTCAGCATCCTTTTTCCGGAAGTAACGATAAGTTTGAAAAAGTATTAAACGAAACAAATAAATTCTTCAAAAAGCACTTAAATTAGTTAGGGGTAGAAATGTTAGTAAAAGAGAAAATTAAGCCGAATGTGTTTGTTGAATTATTGAGTAAAGTTACAACTACTCAATTATTCTGGATAGTAAGTTTTTCAATATTGACCGTTTTTGCTGCACAAGTCAGCATTCCAATAAAACCGGTTCCATTTACATTGCAAACTATGTTAGTAATTTTATCAGGCGCATTTCTTGGTGCAAGAAACGGTGCAATCAGTCAAATTTTATACTTAACTGTTGGAGCTATTGGACTTCCAGTATTTGCTAACTTTAGTTTAGGCATCGCAACATTATTTGGTCCTACCGGTGGATATTTGATTGCATTTCCGGTAGCAGCATTTTTAGTCGGTTCAATTCTTGAGAAAAAGAGATCACTTTTAACAATCTCTTTGGCAATGATTCTCGGAACTCTAACCATTTTACTTTCCGGTGCAGCATATCTCTCATTATTCTTTGATGGGAATTTCAATCAAGCCTTGCTTTCCGGAGTCTTAATCTTTTCACTTTGGGATATTGTAAAGATTTCTGCAGCTGTAAGTATTTATTATGCATTTTCTAAAAAATATCCAAAACTTCCGGCATAAATTTTATTAAGGGATTTCCTAAGATTGGAATCCCTTTTGTTTTTGTTCTTTTTGATCACATAAATTAAGGTACGATGGAATTAAAAAATATCATCTTTGTTATTGTATTAATTTCCGCATTCTCATTTCTTGTTTATAATGTAAAGAGATTGATTAGTTATCTTACGATTGGTCAGAATGAAGATCGATTTGATAAACCTTCCGAAAGATTTAAAAATGTTTTAAAAATTGCATTTGGTCAAAGTAAAATTTTGCGAGATCCAATCGCCGGCACAATCCACTTTTTAATATTCTGGGGATTCATGCTTTTCCTTGTAGCCGTGTTAGAAGCATTAATCCAAGGTATTTATTCTCCATTTGATTTAGAATTTTTGGGCCCGTTGTTGGCAGTTATTACTTTAATAAAAGATATTTTTGGTTTGCTAGTCGTTTTTTCAGTTTTATTCGCTTTATATAGAAGGTACATACAAAAAGTTGATAGACTTGACGTGGGTAAAGGCGGACAAATTGATGCAACAATAATTCTATCGATGATCTTACTTGTTGTACTTTCAATGTTCGGACAAAGTGCAGCTCATATTGCAAAAAATGGTTTTGTATTAGCAGAATTTGAAGTTTATCCAATCTCTACTCAATTAGCATCGATGTTTTATGAAAGTGGAAGTTCAAATGCAGATCTTTCATATGAAATATTTTGGTGGATTCACATTCTTGTGATTTTTGTTTTTATGAACTACTTACCTTACTCTAAACATCTCCATGTCTTTAGTTCAATCCCAAATGTATATTTCACAAAACTTGATGATAAAAAATACAGAGTAAAACCGCTTAATTTGGAAGACGAAAATATTGAGCAGTTTGGTGCTGCTGATGTTGAGCATCTATCTTGGAAACAACTTTTAGATGGTTATGCTTGTACAGAATGCGGAAGATGTACTGATGTTTGTCCGGCAGCTAATACAGGCAAAAAATTATCACCCAGAAAAATTATAGTAGATATCAGGCATAGATTAGAAGAAAAGGCGCCATATGTCTTAGCTGGTAATACAGAGATCGAGGGCATATCAGATAAGACATTGGTGCATGATTATATAACCGATGAAGAATTATGGGCTTGCACAACTTGTAATGCTTGTGTGTATGAGTGTCCTGTTACAATTGAACATGTTGATTCAATAATTGATATGCGACGAAATTTAGTGTTAATGGAATCTCAGTTTCCAAGTGAATTGAATACCATATTTAAAAATCTAGAAACCAATTTCACGCCGTGGGCTTTCAATCATCAAGATAGAGCAAATTGGGCTGAAGGAATGAATATCCGGACAATGGCTGAAGATTCTGATACTGAAGTTTTATTCTGGGTTGGTTGCGCAGGTTCTTATGATGATAGATATAAAAAAGTAACAAAAGCTTTTGCATCATTAATGCAGAAAGCCGGAGTTAATTTTAGAATTTTAGGTACCGAAGAAAAATGTAATGGGGATACTGCACGAAGACTAGGAAATGAGTATCTTGCTCAAATGATGATGCAGGAGAACATAGAAACACTCAATAATTATAATGTTAAAAAAATTGTAACAGGTTGCCCGCATTGTTATAATTCAATAAAAAATGAATTCCCGCAATTTGGTGGAAATTATGAAGTATTACATCACACTGAAATGATAGAACAAATGTTGAATGAAGGTAAAATTGAATTAGTAGATGAAGAAATTAAATCAAAGGTTACTTTCCATGATTCTTGTTATCTTGGAAGATATAATGATATTTATGATTCTCCGCGTAATCCGTTAAAAAAAGTAAAAGGTTTAGAACTTGTTGAAATGGAAAGAAATAAGGATAAAGGTTTTTGCTGTGGAGCCGGTGGCGGAAGGATGTTTTTAGAAGAAACCGAGGGACAAAGAATAAACGAAAACAGAACCGAAGAAGCATTAAAAACTAGTGCTGACACAATTGCTTCTGCTTGTCCGTTTTGCATGACGATGATGACGGACGGCGTTAAATCGTTTAGTAAGCAAGAAGATGTAGATGTAAAAGATATTGCGGAAATTATTCTCGCTAATTCAAAATAACTAACTACCATTTCATTAAGGAGGTCTAAATGAGTGAGTCTTATCAAAAACTTTTTGATCATTTAAGAACACTTGAGCAGGACGTAGAAAAATTCTACGTAAAAGGGCAAGCTGCTGCAGGTACAAGAGTTCGCAAAGGATTGAGTGAATTAAAGAAAATGGCTCAAGACATGCGAAACGAAATTCAAGATCTTAAAAACAGTCGTAAGGAAGGTTAATTCTATAAAGTTTTTACGACTATTTTAGTTTAAGACCGTTCGATATATTATATTTCTTCCTTCGAACGGTCTTTTATTTTTTATGAATCTTAATAACAAATTCTTTTCAATATTTCTTCTGTGCGGGATATTAATTTTATTTATCTCTGAGCCGCTCGTTCCGTCTACTAACGATAAGGTAGATCAAATCAATATTAAAGATTCTGTGACAATAGTAAATTTCAGCGTTGTTGGTGATTTAATGTGTCACTCTGTACAATATAAATATGCCAAAAGTGACAGTGGATACGATTTCTCAGAAAATTTTGAAATCATAAAACCTTTTTTAAAAGATGCTGATTTTACTTTCGGAAATCTTGAAACTGTTCTTGCCGGCGAAAAGGTTGGTTATTCTGGTTATCCTTTATTTAACTCGCCGGATGAATATTTGTATGCAATAAAAGATGCCGGATTCGATTTACTAGTTACCGCAAATAATCATTCCCTCGATAAAGGAAAAAAAGGTTTATTAAGAACAATTGAACAAATTAAAGAATCGGGAATTTATCATACCGGTACATTTTCATCACAATTCGAAAGAGATTCGATAATAATTTATGAAGCGAAAGGTTTAAGATTTGCTCTGCTTGCATATTCTTATGGTACCAATGGAATGCAAATTCCAAAAGGGGAGCAATATTTAATTAATCTGATTGATACTACTTTGATTAAGAATGATATTCAAAAAGCAAAAAATTTATTCCCGGATCTAATTTTGGTTTATTTCCATTTTGGTGAGGAGTATAAAACAAAACCGTCTTCATATCAGACAGATATAGTAAATAAAACTATAAGTTACGGCGCGGATATTATTATCGGGAGTCATCCTCATGTACCTCAACCAATCGAGTTTTTCAAAACTAATAACGGTAATTTAGATTCAGGATTTGTGGCTTATTCATTAGGGAATTTTATTTCTAATCAACGGTGGAGATATTCCGATAGCGGGCCAATATTAAATTTTAGTATTGTTAAAAATAATCTTGATAAATCAATTCATCTGCATGAAATAAAAGTAATTCCTACATGGGTTTTCAAAGGTAAACGAAACGAAAATCTTGATTATGTAATACTTCCTTCTGATTCTGTCATTAATAAAGATTTGTATCCATTCATGACAGAAAATGATTGGTCGGCATATAAACAAAGTTATTATGACATAGTGGAAATCTTGAGTTCAAAATCAAATAAGATAAAATTTTATTCACCATATTCTGAGTTTCTTGACTACCTTAAAAGAATTAACATCTACCCAAACTAATCAAATCTGAAAAAAGGGATAATATTTCTTATTTTTGAAATCCTTTTTGGAATTAAATCGCGAAATGAAAAAAGCTTCACTAAGTGTAATATTTATAACTGTTTTTATAGATCTTATGGGATTTGGAATTCTTATTCCAATTCTGCCAACATTTGCATCTAAAGAACTTGCAATATCAGATTTTGGAATCGGTGTCATCATCGCGATATTCTCTTTAGTTCAATTTTTATTTAATCCTGTTCTTGGGAAATTATCAGATAAGATCGGCAGACGACCTGTGATTCTAGGTTCACTTTTATTCACGGTTGTCTCATATATACTGTTCAGCTTTTCGGATACATTTTTAATGTTGTTCGTTTCACGTTTGTTAGCCGGATTTGGCGGAAGTAATATTGGTGTTGCTCAAGCTTATATTGCAGACATAACTTCGAAAGAAGAAAGATCAAAGGGAATGGGATTGATCGGTGCCGCCTTTGGTCTCGGTTTTGTATTCGGACCAATGATCGGAGGATTTCTTTCCAAATATGGTTACGATATCGCCGGACTAGGTGCTGCTGGGATTTCATTTTTGGCATTTATCTTTGCAATCTTTGCTTTACCGGAATCGAACTTAGCCAAAACTGAATCTAAGAAATTCGGAATAAAATTATTTGATTTAAAGTTTACCAAAGAAACGATGAAACGTCCGGTAATCGGTACGATGATTTTACTTTTTTTCATAATCGTTTTTTCGATGGCTAACATTTACGGAACATTTTCGATTATTGCATATAAAGTTTATCATTTTACTGATCAGGAAATCGGATACTTATTCGGGTTAATAGGAATTATTGGAGCGGTTATTCAAGGTGGCGCAATTCGCTATATTTCCAACAAGTTTTCCGATCGTTCCTTAGTTCTTTGGGGTACTATCCTAATGTCGATCGGGTTAGGCATGATACCTTACGGACAGAATTTTATTGGTGTCGCCATCGTTGCTTCAATTCTTGCAATTGGAACAGGATTGCTTCAACCAACAATTCTGAGCATGATATCAAGATTTTCTCCCGATCATGAACAAGGTGCCATATTAGGATTGAATCAATCTGCGTCAGCGTTTGCCAGAGTATTAGGACCGCTTTGGGGAGGATTTTCTTATGACTTTTTAGGGTATGAAGCACCTTTTTTGACCGGTGCATTTTTTACTCTATTAACTTTTTTGATTGTATTAATATTCTTAAATTCACAACAACTTGAACAAGCTGCAGAAACATAATGTGGAAAATTGGTAATTCGGAAATAAAAAATGCTTTGCTTCTCGCTCCAATGGAAGATGTCACCAATATTGGATTCAGAAAGTTATGCAAAGAATTCGGTGCGGATGTCGTATATACGGAGTTTGTAAATTCGGATGGATTGATTCGCAAGAATGAAAAAACTCATAAAAAACTTCGTATCAGTGATGAAGAGCGTCTTGTTGGCATTCAAATTTACGGTGGTAATTTAGAACCGATGATTGAAGCTGCGAAAATAGCTGAAGTTGAGAATCCGGATATAATAGATATAAATGCCGGATGCTGGGTAAAAAAAGTTGCCGGAAGAGGTGCTGGTGCGGGGCTTCTTAAAGATCCGCCTTACATGCAAAAAATGGTTGATGAAATTGTAAAAGCAGTAAATATACCCGTAACAGTTAAAACAAGAATCGGTTGGGATCAAGATAGTATTATGATTCTTGAGATAGCTAAAAGATTGGAAGATGTTGGTGCTGCTGCTTTGACAATTCATTGCAGAACCAGGCAGCAAGGGCATAAAGGTGATCCTGATTGGAGTTGGATTCCAAAAATAAAAGAAGTAGTAAATATTCCGGTTGCGGTAAATGGCGGAATAATGACTCCAGAAGATGCAAAACTTGCATTCGAACAAACCGGTGCAGATGCTGTAATGATAGCACGCGGAGCAATTGGTAATCCTTGGATTTTTAGCCAAACAAAAGAATTAATTGAAAATGGAAAACTTCCTTCTGAACCATCTTTAGAAGACAAAATAAAAGTAACACTTCAACATCTTAGATATGAAATCGCAAGAGCAGATAACGAGAGATGGGCTGTAATTCCGTTTAGAAAATTTTATTCCGGTTACCTAAAAGGATTTCATCACGTTTCAAAAATTCGCCAAGAAATTATGAAGTATGAATCTTACGAACCGATTGAAGAATTGTTATTAACTTATTTGGAAGAAATTAAAAACTCTCCTCATTACGAACAAGCGGTTTAAAATTGCTTATTCTTAAAAAAGCTGCCAGAATAATATCCGATTTATTTATTCCACCGACTTTCAATCTTCTCGGATTTATACTAATTGCTTTTCAAACTGAGGAACTCGCATCAAATAGAATTACAATTATTCTTTCATCTGTAATCTTTGGTGTACTTCTTCCAATCATGATCTTTACAATATTGCGAAAGAAAAATTTAATTTACGATAACGATGCGTTAATAAAAGAGCAGCGTTATATACCTTACTATGCGTCAATAGCCTTAAGTATATTAGGAATGATCTATATCGAAATATTTGCAGAGAATGAATATACATTCTATTACTGGTTAACACTTGGTATTTCTACACTAGGATTAACAATTATAAATTATTACTGGAAGATCAGTGCTCACGCAATTGGTGTCGCCGGTTTTTTGGCTTTGTTGTGGTTGTTAGAGAGTGAGTTATTTGGGTACTTTATTGTAATACTAATCTTAATCGGATTATCTCGATTTATTCTCAAAGTTCACACACCATTGCAAATTATGATGGGTTCTATTTATGGATTTTTCGTAACATTAGTTTTAATGAAAATTTTTATCGGGAGCTAATATGTCTCTCAAAAAAGAAATAATAAATTTACTTGAAGAGATGGCCGAATTAATGGAATTCGATGGGCAGAATCGATTTAAGGTGAATGCTTTTCGTAATGGAGCGAATGTTATTAGAAGATTGGAAGGGGATATAGAGGAAATAATCAACAATAAATCAATTCAAGAAGTAAAGGGAATAGGTAAGGGACTTCAGCAAGTTATATATGAATTTTATGAAACCGGCAGCGCAAAAGAATATGAAGAATTAATGAAAAATATTCCCTCTGGAATTTATGATATATTAAAAATAAGAGGGCTTGGTGCTAAGAAAGTAAAAACGTTATATAATGAATTGGGAATCGATACATTAGAAAAATTGGAGCAAGCTTGTTCTTCGGGAAGAATTGCTGATCTAAAGGGGTTCGGAGAAAAATCTTCCGAAAAGATTTTGGAGGAAATAAAACGATTAAAAAGAACAAGCGGTTACATGTTATTAAGCTTAGCCTTGGATCGGAGCAAGCAAATTGTTGAGATTCTTTCACAATTAAAATCTATTCAAAAAGTGGAATTAACGGGTGAACTTAGACGAATTCGAGAAATTATTTCACAGATTGAGTTGATTTGTCAAGTTGATAATCAAGAAAAATTTATTGTAGAGATATCTAAGTTGTTTGAATATAATAAAATAAACCCCTCTTCCTCAAGTTCATTTTACCAATTGAAGAGCGAAGAACATGGCGATTTTATTTTACATGTTACATCGGAAAAATATTATGAGATTACCTTGCTCCACACAACCGGATCGTTAGAATTTATTCAAAAAATGCATGATCCCAGCAAAATTAAAGACATAACTGAAAAAGAATATTTCAATTCAAATAATCTGATATATGTGCAACCGGAAATGAGAGAAATAAATTATTTTGATCTTCCGGAGAAGCTGCGGGAGCAAAGCGATTTATCAGCGGAGCACTTCAAAGGATTCTTCCATTTTCATACAACTCATTCGGACGGGAATAATTCGCTTCCCGAAATGATAGATGAGGTGGCACGACAAGGTTTTGAATATGCTGCAGTTTGTGATCACAGCAAATCAGCGTTTTATGCAAACGGATTGAAAGAAGATCGAATCCTTCAGCAAAGGATAGAAATTGATGAATTCAACAAATTGAGTAAAATCAAAGTTTATCATGGAATTGAAAGTGATATTTTAAAGGACGGATCGCTTGATTATACGGAAGAAATTTTATCGCAATTTCAGTTTATA
>QZJX01000041.1 GCA_003599395.1 Ignavibacteriales bacterium
ATTACGTAAATACCATTAGAGATACTTAATACTTCTTCTCTTGTCTCAATATAAGTATTCGGATTCTTGCCCTTCCCAATTAGTTCTCTTATAACTTCAGAACTGAATAAGTGATAAACCTCATCAGCTGAACTTTCAAATTGCTTTATTATTGGGATTCTATTGCGTCCTAATACATTTATTTTGGCCTTATCCATCTTGAACATTAAATGTTCGTGTGTATCAATGAAGGCTTCAAATACTCGTGTGTTTAAACGTGTTTTTTGTTTAACCGGACCAAACAATTGTTCTGCCTCGTCCTCTAAGAATATTTTACCCTGTGCTAATGAAGAAAGACTTAACATTATTGATAAAAGTAGAAACGATATTATTTTGACCATAAAGCCCCCTAGAATTTAATGAATCATTATCTTATCTCGCGTCCGCCTAATTGATCAACAACTGCTCTCGATAGAGGAGAGTTAAATTGCTCAATCTCGGAATCCGAGTCTTCAATCTTCTTACCTGTTTTTGAAATAAAATTTATTTCGATAGGTTTTCCAAAAAATTCCTTTGAACGTAAATCAAACTTTTCTCTTGAACTATTAAGATGCTGAATATCTTCATCGTTTTCAACAGAAATTTCTACAATTGAGTCGTTAACACCTAGAGGTTGGGAATTATTTAGCAACGGGCCAAACGAATAATCTTTTTCAACATAAGTCAGAAATTCACTCCATTTATCAATGACTTGATTAAGATCGCTATTTGGATTTACAGTTGGTGATTTAAAACTAGTAATAGTCTTATCTTTATTTGAATTAGGCGATTTTAATCCAACATTTACTTTGGAAGCAACATCATCAGTACTATTACGCTTCGAATTTGTAGACTCATTATAAGTGTCAGAATGAGATTCCGATTTCAAATTAAATTCTTTATCATTTTTCAACAAGTCAATTTTTGAAATCAACTCAGTAATAGTTGATGTTCTCTCTAATCCTATCAAATGGCTCAAAATAATTTCTGATTTCAATTTTTGATTTTGGACGTTTTTGAGTTCGGAAATGTTTCGGTTTAGAAAAGCCAGTATTCTTAAAATATCCGCTTCGTTGAATTTATTTTGATACACAAGATATCGATTCTTAAAAATCTCTGCAGCCTCAATAAGTTTATGATTTCCGGTGATAATAACTGTTAAAATATTTCTAAAATGTTCTATAAGACCGTCGAAGAAATCTACATAATTCCAACCGTTATCGTAAATTTCTTTACAAACTTCGAATGCAACTTTAAAATCTTTTTGAAGAATAGCATTCGTTAAATCAAAATAAATTTCTTCGTTTATAAGATTCAACATTAGGAATATATCATTCGACTTAACATGATTTCCACAAAATGAAATTACTTGATCAAACAAACTTTGTGCATCTCTCAATGCTCCATCGGCTTTTTTTGCAATAAGAGTTAAGGATTGGTCGTCAATTTTTATCTTTTCATTATCAGCAATCAGTTTTAATTGTTTCTTTATTGCATCCAATTCGATTCTTCTAAAATCAAATCTTTGACAACGTGAAATAATAGTTAAAGGAACTTTGTGAATATCGGTAGTTGCAAATACGAATATCGTATGTTCAGGGGGTTCTTCCAAGGTTTTAAGAAGTGCATTAAACGATTCCGTTGTTAGCATATGTACTTCATCAATGATATAAATTTTATATTTTCCTTTTGAAGGTGCATACTTAACTGATTCGCGTAATGTCCGAATTTCATCAATTCTTCTATTCGATGCGCCATCAATCTCTATGATATCCATGGACTGTGAAGTTTGAAATGATTTGCACATTTCACAATTGTTACAAGGTTCTCCATCGGTTGGATTCAAACAGTTCAATGATTTTGCCAGTATTCTCGCAGTTGTAGTTTTACCCACACCGCGTGGACCGGCAAAGATAAATGCGTGTGCAATTCTTTTATTAACAATTGCATTTTTTAGAGTGGTTGTTATATGTTCTTGACCGACAACGTCTTCAAAAAGCTGTGGTCTCCATTTACGCGCGGTTACAACAAATTCCATAATATTCTTCTTAAATTCTTGAATTTATAAGATAATAAAAAATAATAATATTCTTGCAAATAAGATTGCTAAACTTTGATTCATTATTTACGATAATATTAGAAAAAATATTGGCTATGAAAATACTAATTGTTGAGGATGAGCAGGCTTCGTTTGCCTACTTAAAAAAGATAATTCAAACTCACCATCGATGTGAAATCTACTCGGCTTCAAATGGTATTGAAGCATTAAAACTTTTGGAGAATGAAAAATTCGATGGAATAATTGCGGATGTTTCGATGCCGCTAATGACAGGCATTGAGTTGTTGGAAATTTTGGTTTCGAATCCCGATACTAATCGAATTCCAATTATGATGACTTCCGCAAATAATACCAGATCTGATGTAGAACATGCGCTAGAACTAGGAGCATCAGATTATTTGCTTAAGCCCTTAATGGCGCATGAAACTTTATCACGAATAAATCGATTTATCGAATTAATTAAGTGCAAATCAGATGAAGTGAAAAATAATAAGGCAAATATCGAACAGAAAAGTTTATTAATAATTACTAACAATAGAGAAAATTGGTCGACTATAGTTGAAAAATTGAATCCGGATTTTTCTATTATAATTTTTGATTCTGCACCGGAAGGATTAGAATACTATTTAAAAAATCTTACGGCAATAGTAGTCCTCGATGAGGGAATTAAGACCATAAGCGAAGAATTTATAGCTAAGAAAATTAAAAAGTTTATTGCGGACAAGGCTTTAAAAGGTGTTATACTAAACACAAAAATTTTCGTGGTTGGAAAAAATAAAATTAACCAAGATTTTGATCACAATATTGCTGAGCCTGAAATGATTAAAGAACTTCTCAATCAAATCTATCATAAAGAATCAATAAACTAAATCTTTATTTTAGTGAAATCCAATTTTTGTACTAATACTTTTACCAATTCATTCAAGTATTTTGCATCAATAGCATTAAACGAAGAATAAGAATAGCTGTCGAGATCAAGAACTCCCCACAAGACATTATCTCTACTCAGCGGAATAACAATTTCTGATTTTGATTTGCTATCACAAGCTATATGACCGGGGAACTTATCGACATCCTCAACAATAATTGTTTCTCGGGTTTGGGCAGATGTTCCACAGACTCCCGAACCGATTTTAATCTGTGTACATGCAACTTTCCCTTGAAATGGTCCGAGGTAAAGAGTTTCATCTTTCAACAAATAAAAACCAACCCAACTGATTTTTTTGAATGCTGATTTTAACGCAGCAGTTACATTTGAAAGAGAACTTATTATTGGTTCATCGGGATTTATTAACGAATTAATTTGCGGAATTAATTGTTCATAGATTTCTTTATCAGTGCTTCCTTGTATTACAATTATTTCGTCAGCCATCATTTTTTCGATCGAGTTTTTGGATTTTGCTTTTTCTTAAAACCGCTAAAGACATATGGCATTGCTTCACCAATAGTATTTACCGGAACAATTTTAAGTCCTTCTTTAACCTCTGTTTTTATTTCTTTCAGATCTTTTTCATTTTCTTGTGGAATTAAAACTGTTTTCATTCCATTTCTTCTTGCGGCTAGTAACTTTTCATTTAACCCGCCGATAGCAAGAATTTTTCCACGAAGTGTAATTTCACCAGTCATTGCAACATCAGACTTTGGTAATTTGCCGGAAATAGCTGAATACATTGCCATTGCCAAAGTAATTCCGGCAGAAGGGCCATCTTTTGGAATCGCACCTTCCGGAAGGTGAATATGAATTTCTTTGCCTTTATTAAAATGTGGAGCCAATCCAAAATCTTTCGCATTTGCTCTCAAATAGCTTAACGCCGCAAATGCTGATTCTTTCATAACGTTTCCGATTTGTCCGGTAACACTTAACTTTTCAGCACCGGGCATTACCGAGGCTTCTACCAATAGAATATCACCACCGGCACTTGTCCAAGCTAAACCATTTACTGTCCCGATAGTTGCTTCATTTTTATTCTTCTGAGAACGAATCTTTGGAACTCCGAGAAATTCTTCGATCTTAGCTTCATCAATTACAAACGTTTTTTTACTTCGAATATTCTTTCCATTCTTTGAAGATTCCGCAACTATTGATCTTGCCGTTTTACGTAGAACGGATGCAATTTCACGTTCAAGATTTCTAACGCCCGCTTCACGTGTATATTCATTAATGATTTTTGAAATTGCTCCTTCTTTGAAGTCAACTTTGAATTTATCTAATCCATGAGCCGAGATTTGCTTAGGAATAATATGGCGTTTAGCAATTTCTTTTTTCTCGAATTCTAAATATCCTGGTAATTCAATTATTTCCATTCTATCTTGTAAAGGTAAAGGGATGTTATATCGAACATTTGCAGTGGTAATAAACATTACTTGTGACAAATCATAATCGATATCAAGATAGTGATCGTTAAATGTATGATTTTGTTCGGGGTCTAAAACTTCCAACATGGCCGAAGAAGGATCACCTCTGAAATCCATACTCATTTTATCAATCTCGTCAAGAAGCATAAGTGGATTGACTGATCCGGCACGTTTCATAGATTGAATTATTTTACCCGGCATAGAACCAATATAAGTTCTGCGATGACCACGAATTTCTGCTTCATCTCGAACACCACCGAGACTAATTCTCACAAAATTTCTTCCAAGTGCGCGTGCGATTGATTTTCCCAATGATGTTTTGCCAACTCCCGGAGGTCCTACAAAGCACAAAATTTGTCCGCGCATTTGCTTTACTAAATTAAGAACCGCCATATGTTCAACAATTCTTTCTTTTGGTTTGTCTAATCCAAAATGATCCTCGTCAAGAATTTTTCTTACGTTGGAGATATCGAGATTATCTTTTGTCTTTTTCTTCCAAGGAATATCAATCAACCAATCCAAATAATTTCTTATAACACTAGATTCCGGCGAACTTGGAGGTGTTTTCTTTAACTTGTTGAATTCTTCTAAAGCTTTTTCTTCAACATGTTTAGGCATTTTTGCTTTTTTTATTCTTTCACGAAGTTTTACAAATTCTTGAGAACCTTCTTCGTCATCACCCAGTTCATCTTGCAGAATTCTAATTTGCTCTTGTATTATAAACTTACGCTGCGTCTTTGTAATATTTTCTTGAACTTTAGACTCAATCTCTTTCTCAACTTTTAAAATGTCAACTTCAGAGCTTAGGATTTTCATTACTTCGTAAATCTGATCTTTCAAAGAAAATTTCTGAAGTATTTTCTGCTTAACTTCAATGCTCTGATTTATGTTCGCTGCAACATAAAATAGTTTTCTATCTAGTTCATCTATATTTTCAAACGAGTTTATAGTTTCCAGCGGAATACTTCTATTAATCTTTACATATTCTTTGAACATATTTGTCATCTGACGGATAAGTGCATTCATCTCCTTCGGATCTTCATATTTAGGAAGAACAACTTCAATTTCTGCTTCAAAAAAATTAGGGTTATCGACAAAGTTTTTAATTCTTCCTTGAATAATTCCATCTACAAGGATTTTCATTAATCCGTTGGGAAGTTTTAAAATTTGAATAATTTTTGCGATTGTTCCTTCAAGGTAAATTTCTTTGTTTGTGGGTTCCTCAATATTTGCCTTTGTCTGTGATGATAGAAAAATATATTTGGAATTTTCTAAAGCAAAATTTGCTGCTCTAATGGATTGTTCTCTTCCCACCAAAACAGGAAAAATCATGTACGGGAAAATTACATTATCTCGCAGTGGTAAAACCGGAAGTTTAGTCGGGATATCTTCCACAATTGACTCATCTAACGAATATTTTCGAATCTTTTCTTTCATTAACGTTTCTCTCCTTAAGTTTCAGTAAATCAACACCAAATATACCAATAATCACTTTCGTCAACAAGAAATGTACAAATAACAGCATGATATCTTTGGTTTTGTGGTTGAAGTGGTTATGTTTATTCATTAATAAAAAAAAATTCTGCAAATTATGCTCGATAAAATTATTGATATAGCCAAGCAAGCTGGTGAAGTTGCCAAAATAGGTTTTAATGGAAAATTTGATATAAACTTCAAATCAAATAGCTCAGATTTAGTAACCGATTATGATAAGAAAACCGAAAAATTTATAACGGATTTCATTAAAAAGGAATTCCCAAATCACTCAATTTTAGCCGAAGAAAGTGGAGAAACCAATTCTGATTCAGAATTCAGATGGGTTATTGATCCAATTGACGGAACTACAAATTTTGCCCATGGATTACCGATTTTTTCCGTTTCAATTGGAGTTCAAAAAAATGGCCAGACTATATATGGTGTCGTTAATGATGTTATGATGAATACTATCTATTCTGCAGAATTTGGATCCGGTGCATGGAGTAATGATACTCGCATAAATGTAAGTTCAACGTCGGAACTGCAGCAAAGTTTACTTGTAACGGGCTTTCCATATGATTTAGAATTCCACATGCCTAAAATTTCGGAAAAGTTTACAGAATTACTTTTGAAATCCAGAGCTGTTAGAAGATTGGGATCTGCCGCACTTGATTTATGCTATATTGCTTCCGGAGTATTTGACGGTTATTGGGAAATGAAACTCCAACCATGGGATTTTTGCGCGGGTAAATTAATTGTTGAAGAAGCTGGTGGAAGAGTAACAAATTTTGCCGGAGCTGAAATCGGAAATTATACTTCTGAGATCTTAGCGACAAACGGTAAATTACACAATAAGATAAGTGAAATTTTAAGTAGTTAATAGCAAATCATCTCTCTAAGTTATTGTATTTCAAATATTTATTCGGATTTTTAGTTGCTAAAAAAACGAATAATTCTTAATTTTCTATTCTATGTCAAAAAACATTGTCATTGCGATCGATGGTCCAGCCGGAGCCGGGAAAAGTACTGTTGCTAAACATTTAGCCCAGATGCTTGATTATGTTTATGTTGATACCGGAGCAATGTATAGAGCAATAACTTACTTAGTTCTTAGAAATGGTGTTCAAAATGATCATGATGAGATCATAAAAATCGCTTCAGATGCAAAGATTAAACTTCAGTTTGAAAATGGCATTACAAGAGTTTTTATTAACGGTCAAGAAGTTACAGATAATATCAGAACACCGGAAGTAAATTCCTACGTAAGTGAAGTAAGCAAAATTTCCGAAGTCCGAGATGCAATGGTAAAAATCCAAAGAAATTTAGGAACAGATACCGATCTCATCGCCGAAGGTAGAGATACAACAACAATTGTTTTTCCCGATGCAACTATAAAAGTTTTTCTAACTGCAAGTATCGAAGAAAGAGCAAAAAGAAGACATAAAGAATTAATCGAAAAAGGTCAGCAGCTTACTTTAGAAGAAGTTAGATCAAATATAGAAGATAGAGATAGAATTGACAGCAGTAGAGAAGTTAGTCCATTAATTAAAGCAAAAGATGCCGTTGAAATAGATTCGACTAACATGACTATACCTGATGAGATTTATAAAATTTTAGATATGATTGAAAAAGCTGTCGGAATGAAATTAAGAAAAAATATTTAAGTCATCACAAATAACAAATGTAAAACTAAATTAATGCTTTTATTTCTTTTGATGACGGAGAATTAAAAAGCATAGTATTTTTTTGGAGGATCGATGTCCGAAATGGAAAAAGATCAAGCAATGCAAGTGCGAGCTAAAGAAGCGCTTGACGATGCTAAAATATTTAATGAAGATGAATATTCGGAAGAGGAATTAAATACCCTCGCTAAATTATATTCAGAATCATTTTACGACATTAAAGAAGGCGAAATCATCACCGGTAAAATTGTTGGTGTTTTTGGTGATAACGTTGTTGTTGATGTCGGTTTCAAATCAGATGGTACTATTTCTAAAACAGAATTTAACGCAACTGAAGAAATCAAAATCGGAAATAAAGTTGATATCGTTATTGAAAGCGTTGAGGACGAAGACGGAAATCTAGTATTAAGTAAAAAACGCGCAGACTTCCTTAAGGTTTGGGATAGAATTCTTAAAGCTCATGACAATGAAGAAGTTATTCCTGGAAAAATTCTTAAGAGAATTAAAGGCGGTATGGTTGTTGACTTAACAGGTATTGAAGCATTTTTACCTGGTTCGCAAATTGACATTCGTCCGGTTAGAGATTTCGATGCGTTTGTCGGTCAAACAATGGATTTTAAAATTGTTAAAGTTAACATTCCAACAGAAAACATTGTTGTTTCTCATAAAGTACTTATCGAAGAAACAATTGCAGATCAAAGAAAAGAAATTCTTGACGGTTTAGAAAAAGGTCAAATTCTTGAAGGTATCGTAAAAGCGATTACTGACTTTGGTGTGTTTGTTGATCTTGGCGGTGTTGACGGTTTAATTCACATTACCGATTTAAGCTGGGGAAGAATTAATCACCCGAGTGAAGTTGTTAAACTTGATGAAAAAATCAAAATTGTTGTTACTGATTTTGATAAAGAAAAGAAACGTATTTCTCTAAGTCTAAAACAACTTCAACCACATCCATGGGAAAAAATTGAAGATAAATTCAAAATTGGTGATAAAGTTTCTGGTCGTGTTGTATCATTGACAGATTATGGTGCTTTCATCGAAATTGAAAAAGGTATTGAAGGATTAATACATATTTCTGAAATGAGCTGGACACAACATATCAGCCATCCTTCTCAATTTGTTTCGATGGGACAAATTATCGAGGCAGTGATCTTAAGCTTAGACAAAAACGATAAGAAAATTTCTCTAGGCATGAAACAACTTACTCCTGATCCATGGCAAGAACTTCTTAAAAAATATCCGGTAGGTTCAAAACATACTGGTATTGCAAGAAACTTGACAAACTTCGGCGTCTTTGTAGAACTTGAACCTGGTATTGACGGATTAGTTCACATTTCTGATTTATCATGGACTAAGAAAATTCGTCACCCCGGAGAAGTTGTTAAAAAAGGTGAAGAAATTGAAGTTGTGGTTTTAAGTGTAGATACTGAACAAAGAAAAATCTCGTTAGGTCATAAGCAAATAAATGATAATCCATGGGATAACTTTGAAAAAGAATATGCAGCAGGTAAGAAAACTGATGGAAAAATTGTACGCATAATTGAAAAAGGTTTAATCGCTGAACTTCCATTAGGAGTTGACGGATTTATTCCAGCGACACAACTTTCGCCTGGTAAGATTAAAAACTTATCATACTGTTTCCCAATTGAAACTCAACTCGAATTACTTGTTCTTGAATTCGATAAAGAAAACAAGAAAATTGTGTTGAGTGCATTAGCTCCGTTGAAAGAAAAATCAGACGAAGAAATAACAAATTATATCACACAGTATAAATTAGAAAAGGTTACTGTTGACGATATAAAACAAGCTGATACCGGAAAGTTTGATGCAACCGACTTCGATTTATATGAAGTTAAACCCGAAACTCAAACACTGGCAGCTCCTCAAGCTGAAGAACCAAAAACGGAAAAATCAGCAGAAACAGAAGACGATAAAAAAGAAGAATCAAATTAATAAGTTGTAATTATTTTAGGGCTGTATTTAGTTAATTAACTTTATAACTTAAATACAGCCTTTTTTTATAGAGGAAGTTTTGAAAAAAGTTGCATTTCATACTTTAGGATGTAAGCTAAACTTTTCCGAGACATCAGCAATCAGTCAAAAATTTTTGAATAATGGTTTTGAAATTGTTGATTTCAACTCTCATGCGGATGTTTATGTTGTTAATACATGTACAGTAACGGATAACGCTGATAAAGAATGTAGGCAAATAGTTAGACGTGCCTTAAGAAATAATCCCGATGCATTTATTGCAGTCACCGGTTGTTATGCCCAACTGAGAGCCGAAGAAATTTCGCAAATCGATGGTGTAGATGTTGTACTTGGAAGTAACGAAAAATTCAACATCTTTGACTATGCAAACAACTTTTCAAAAAACGAACTTTCCTGTATTTATGTTTCAGATACAAATGAATTAAACGAATTTCACTCTTCATTATCATTAGAAGGTAATGAAAGAACCAGAGCCTTTTTCAAAATACAAGATGGCTGTGATTATAAATGTTCGTTTTGTACTATTCCACTCGCCCGTGGTAAAAGTAGAAGTATGAATCCCGATGAAGTAATCAAAGAATTCAAAACTCTGTTAGATGTCGGATATAAAGAAATAATTTTAACCGGTGTAAATGTTGGTGATTACGGACTTAATTATAATATGAACCTGTTCAATCTCCTGCAACGAATGTTAAAAGTAGAAGGAGATTATAGAATAAGAATCAGTTCGATAGAACCGAATTTACTTGATGATAATATTATTCAATTAACACGTGATAATGAAAAAATGGCGAAGCATTTTCATATTCCTTTGCAGAGCGGGAGTAAAGAGATTCTTGCATTGATGCAGCGCCGATATAAGAAAGAGAATTATCAAGAATTGATATCCAAAGTTGTAAATACAATTCCAAATGTCGGAATTGGAGTGGATGTTATTGTTGGATTCCCCGGTGAAACAGATGAACATTTTCGTGAGACTTACGATTTTATTAAAGAACTTCCGATTTCTTATTTACATGTTTTTACCTATTCGGAAAGACCAAATACCAAAGCAATTGAAATGGGTGGAAATATTGACATCTCAATTCGTAAGAAAAGAAATAAAATGCTTCGTATATTAAGTGACAAAAAAAGAGCCGAATTTAATAGATCAATGATCGGTGAAGAACAATTTGTCCTTTTTGAAGATCAAAATGAAAACGGTATTATGAAAGGATTTACTGAATCATATCTTAGAGTTTCGCATACATACAACAGTGAGTTGATTAACAAGTTCACAAAAGTTAAAATAAGGGAGGCAAATGGTAATATTTGTACTGTTGATTTAATTGAAGAAAACATTCAAACATTAGCCGGATAACATTATGAAAAAACTCTTGTTAATCAGTTTGCTCCCAATAATTATTTTTTCGCAAACTCAAAACAAATCAATTGCTGAACTTAAACAACAAATAACAACCGAAGTTGATCAAGACTATTCTTTACAATTACAAACCTCACCGGAAAAGAAGAAAGCCGGTCTCGCAATCATTTATTCTCTGATACTTCCCGGAATGGGTGAACTTTATGCCGATGCATATGATAGCGGAATTTATTTTACTGTAGCAGATGCAATCTTTTGGGGAGGTGTAGCCGGACTTAATATTTATGGAAACTGGAAAGAAGATAGCTACCGTTCTTTTGCTCAATCGAATGGTAAAGCTAATCTTGATGGTAAAGACGAAAAATATTTTGCTGATATTGGAATTTACACAGACATTTATCAATACAACAAAGTACAAGAATTAAGTAGAAATTTTGATGCTATTTATGATGAATCAACACACTTCTGGCAGTGGAAAGATAATGCTCAACGAAGTGAGTATCGTCAAATGTGGACTTCCTCCGAAAATGCATTCAACAACGTTCGTTTTGCGGTCGGTGCACTAATTCTTAATCGTGTTGTAAGTGCTATTAATGCAGTTAGAATGGTTTCTGCCTACAATAAACGTATTGAAGAAGATACATGGAATGTCTCGGTTGGAATGACTACAAATCCAAATCTCCCAACGTCGATAAACTTAAACTTCATAACAAAATTTTAATAAATGTAGTGAACGCAAAGTTTGCGTTCACTACAAATCATTCCCAAATCATTAATCAAATACCAAAACTACTTTCTTCGTGTTTTATATTTATTTCTTAATTTTACACCATGAACAACTACAAGATTACAATTCAATATGATGGTTCAAATTATTCCGGATGGCAGATTCAGGAAAATGCGGATTCGGTTCAGCAAAGAATTGCAGAGGCGATAAAAATTCTTTTAAAAGAGGATGTTAATTTAATTGGCTCGGGCAGAACTGACACAGGTGTTCACGCCTTGGGACAAGTAGCAAACTTTCAATCAGATCAATTTTTAGATTTATATAAAATTTTGTATTCGCTTAACTCACTTCTTCCTGATGATATTGCCATTAAAAATATTGAGCAAGTTGAAGAGAACTTTCATGCAAGATTTTCAGCTAAGAAACGAAGCTATTTCTATTTAATTAGTCATAAAAAAACACCTTTTTATAAAAATTATTCGTTGCAATATCCCGATTTAAAATCTGAGCAAATTTTACGATTAAACCTATTGTCGAAAATCCTCATAGGGGAAAATGATTTTACCTCCTTTTCAAAAAAGAATACCGAAATTGAAAATAAAAAATGTATTATAAATGAAATACATTGGCGAAAGACCGGAGATTTTTCTTTGTTTTATATTGAAGCAAATAGATTTTTACACGGGATGGTAAGAACAATTGTCGGCACATTGCTTTATGCTGAACGAAATCAGTTAGATGAAAATTATCTTATCAAAATATTATCACAAAAAGATAGAGAAGCAGCGGGTGAAGCTGTTCTGGCAAAAGGTTTATTTTTATATAAAGTGAGGTATTAATGAAAATCGATTTAACAGGAAAGACAGTATTAATCACAGGTGGTTCACGTGGTATCGGTGCAGCATGTGTGAAGCTTTTTGCAGAAGCAAATTGTAATGTCGCTTTTACTTATATAAGTGCTAAGCATCGAGCTGATGAATTGGTTTCGAATTATGGTGATAAAGTGAATGCATATAAAGTAGATATGGAATCAGAAAATGAAATAAATACATGTGTTGAAAAGGTTGTTAGTGAATTCGGAAATGTTGATATACTTGTTCATAATGCCGGAATATGGAATGACGGTGAGTTAGAGAAAATGACATTAGAACATTGGCAGAAACTACTAAGAATAAATCTCGATTCAATGTTTTTACTTACAAAAGCGGTTGTTCCATATATGAAGAAAAATAAATGGGGTAGAATTATTCATGTATCGTCAACAGCTGGACAGCGAGGCGAATCCTTTCATTCGCACTATGCAGCTTCGAAAGGTGGAATGATTTCATTTACTAAATCAATGGCTTGGGAACTTGGTCCTTTTGGAATTACGACAAATTCTGTTGCTCCAGGGTGGGTTGATACTGAAATGAACGACGAAGTATTTGCGGATAAATCCTACAAAGAAAAAGTTCGGAAAGATATTCCGGTTGGAAGAATAGCTTCATCTGAAGACATTGCATATCCAATATTATTTCTTTCATCCGATTATGCCCAGCATATTTGCGGTGAAATATTAAACGTTAATGGCGGAAGTGTTCTTGCCGGATAACGAAAAAAATATTAAGAGAACATTTTTGTTCGAGAAATCTGTTTTTATTAAATGCCGAATAGATGATCTGTTCAATTTTCATCTGGATACATATAATCTCCCAAGGATATCGCCTTCTTTTCCTAAAGCATCAATAAAAAAAATAAGTGAAGTTCCATTAAAACAAGGTTCTTCAATTACCGTTGCGCTGAATTTTATTTTGTTCAAAATAGATTGGGAAATATTTATCAAGAAAGTTGAATCAAATAAATTTATCGGCGATCTTCAAGTTAAGGGGATGTTTGAATATTGGTACCATTCTCATATATTTGAATTAAAAGGTGATGGAGTTATAATGACCGATAAGATTGAATTTATTCCACCATTTGGATTTATCGGAAAAATATTTCTCCCTTTTATAAAAATTCAGTTGGCTACAATGTTCAATCAACGGCATAAAAAAACAAAATCGATATTCGAGAAATAGTATGGAATTTTTAGCCGAACTGCATCCACAAATCGTTCACTTTCCTATTGCGATACTTATACTATATTCTGTTTTGGAAATTATTGGAATCTTATTTAATAACGAATTTTTACAAAAAACATCTTTTCTTTTATTGGTAATTGGTGTTGTTAGTGCGGTGGGCGCAGTCTTAACAGGAAATCAAGCAGCAGAATTTGCAAAATTAAATTCCGACTTACCAATCGCGACTTTGATTGAAGATCATGAAACATATGCAACTATTACATTGTGGTATTATTTTGCAATCCTTATTTTGAGAACTTATCTAACACTCAAGAAAAAGTTTGAAGGTTTGTTAAAGTTTATTTTTATTCCGCTTGTTTTGATCGGTTGTTATTTGATTTATGAAACCGGTGAACACGGTGGCAAACTTGTTTATGAATATGGAATAGGAACTTCAATAAATAATAATTTGAACACTTTTGATAATCATGATTAAAAAATTATTTGCATTATTATTCGTATTAATGCTCATCACTCCTGCTCAGGATTTACGGTTTGGAGAGGTTAAAGGATTGTTTTTTTCAGTCGGAGTTGGACCAAGAATTCCGGTGGGGGATTTTTCCGAAACACATAATCTTGGTGTTGGATTCAGCGGTGCATTATCTTATACGGATAATTTAATTCTTCCACTATTTCTTTACAGTGATTTAGGATTTCAACATTTCCCTGGGAAACAAGACTATTATAAAAATTCTGATCATTCTTCAATTTCAACAAACATGATAAGTCTAAATATTGGTGCACGTCATTATTATTCACCATTGGTTGAAAATGTAATATTGCTTATGCCAGTTGTTGAAGCCGGACTTTCGATTTCTTATAGTCATATTTCTCATCAAATGAAATTAGATTCCGGAAAAAGAAATTTTGTTGAAGACGAAGTAAAAGTTGGATTTCACGTTGGAGCTGGTTTTTCAATGTTTTTATTAGATGCGATGATTCATTACCAATATTTTTATACCCGTCAATATATCTCGTTCGATTTGCGTGTTAGATTACCAGTATTTGTTACTTATTAAGGAGGAATAATGGAATTTAAAAGTTTGCTTGTAGAAATTAAAAACACAATCGCAATTGTTACTATTAATCGCCCCGAAAAATTAAACGCCTTAAACAAAGAAACTCTTCAAGAACTGAATGAACTTTTTGATAAGGTCAAAACAGATGACAATATTGATTGTGTAATTATAACAGGCGCTGGTGAGAAAGCATTTGTTGCCGGTGCGGATATTTCCGAGTTGAATTCACAAAATGGAATCTCCGGTGAAAAGTTTGCTGAATTTGGCCAATCCGTTTTTAATAATATTGAAAATTTGGGTAAACCTGTAATAGCCGCGGTAAATGGGTTTGCATTAGGCGGAGGATGTGAATTATCTCTTGCTTGTCATATTAGATTAGCTTCCGACAAAGCAAAATTTGGTCAGCCGGAAGTTAATCTCGGTGTAATTCCCGGTTATGGTGGAACACAACGTCTCGCAAAACTGATAAATACAGGCAGAGCAATGGAATATATCTTGACCGGAGATATGATCGATGCTCATGAAGCATTTAGAATTGGTTTAGTAAATAGAGTATATAATTCTGATGAACTTATACCCAAAGCTTTTGAACTAGCTGAAAAAATCGTTTCTAAGGGACAACTTGCTGTAAGACTATCGGTGAAAGCAATCAAAGCATCCGAAAAGATGAGTCTTTTAGAAGGTCTTATGTACGAATCATCTTTGTTTGGATTAGCTTGCGGTACGGAAGATTTTAAGGAAGGTACTAAAGCTTTCCTTGAAAAACGAAAACCCAATTTTATTAAAAAATAATTTATATTTTATCCAAATAATTTCTCTGGGCGAAATATTTTACCCGGAGATTTTTTTATTTTCGAATGAAGAAAAAAACAATATACATTCTTGTTGTACTATCTGTTTTATTATTATTTGCCAATGTAGTTCTTAATATAGTTAACAAACCGGAACCACAAATAGCTAAAGCCGAAACCGACGCAGCGGAAATTGATAGTCTGTTTGTCCATGCTATATATAAATTCAATCTTGATTCTTCATGGATTACCCAAGTTCCGATTAACAGCAGCCAATATGATTCACTAAGGAATGTCTATAGAATAAAATTACCTGGGGATTTACGTCCTGCTACCATACTTCTCGAACTGAAAAATGCATTTCAAAATTATCCTGTTGATTTAATATCCGATGAAAAAGTTGTGAACGCAACGACCACACTCAATATTCTTTCCAACAATAAGTTAAAGCTGCAATCTGCAATATCTGTTGAAAATGAATTGGAAAGACCGCATACGAAGCTGTCCTTTATAATTACCAATTATGAAGAGTTGAACCAAAGTAGAAAAGAGAGTTTATTTTATTCAATGATTCCTTACAGTATTCTGCTTGTACCATCTATTGAAACTGATTCAACAATAATCAAATTGAATGACTATAAAAAAAGTTACTCACTATTTATCGATGATGACATTGATGAAGACAAATACAAACTTGCCTCTGATTTTAGTAAAACAAGACTGAAAGAAGCAGTGAGATATTTAAGTCGAAATTACAGTATGGCGGACCTTTTTATTGTGAATGATAAATCAAACATTTTCAATTCGGCAATTTTTAATTTTATTAGAGACGAATTCACTTCTCGAGAAGTTAAGTTGTACCGGTTAAATGATTTCATTTCATTACCTGATAATTATGATGAAGCGCTCTCTCTGCTTAAATTTTATTTAGAAAGCGGTGTCGGAGAAAAGGGAAAAATCATAGTTACAAATGCAAATATTTTTTATGAGTTAAATGAGATATTGCTCGAGGCAAAAAAAAGAGGGACAAAATTTTATAGACCAAATGAAATTATTCAAATAAACCAAAGTATGAGTAATCCTAATTAATCAGATTACCAAGTTTATCTAATTCGATCAATTCTAAATCATTGATTCTTTTCAAATCATCAAATATTTCATTTTTATTTCCAACCACAAAAAAGGAAAGATTAGTAGGATTAAAATATTCATTTGCAGCTTGCAGAATTTCATTCTTGGAAAGCTCCCAAATATTTTGAATATAATGATCATAATAATCTTCTAAATCAAAAATTACTTTTGTTGTTACTCGTTGGAGAATTTGGGAATAAGTCTCAAACATTAACGGAAACTGTTTTATCAAGGATGATTTAGCAAATGATAATTCTTCATCACTAATATGGATTCGAATTCCATCAACTTCCTTGCTAATCTCTCGAATTGAATTGAAAGTAAACTCAGATTGCACAGAAGTAGAAATATTAAAATATCCGGCTTGTTTATTATAACTTATAGCAGAATGAGCACCATAAGTGTAACCCTTTGTTTCTCGTAAATTTAAATTTAGTCTGCTTGTAAACTGACCTCCTAAAATAGAATTTGCCACCTTAGCGGCAAGATGATCTTCAGCATTACGTTCCTTGCAAATATGTCCGGCAATTATCTCGCTCTGCGCGGAGTCTTCTTTATTTATGAAATACAACTTTGAGTCTAATTTAGCTAGATGTAATTCGTTAGTATTTCTTTTTGTTTTGATAGAGAGATCGGAAAAAAGATATTCTAATTGAAGTAATAATTCTTCTTTTTGAACATCACCTATTGCAACAATTTTCACTCCGTTGGACAGAACAAATCGGTTATAAAAATCTTTAATTTGCTGAAGCTTTAAATGTTCAACGGATTTTTCATAACCGAGGACCGGTTTATCATATGGTGAATTCTTGAAAATGTTTTTTTGAAATGCATTTGCAGCAATGTACTCAGGACTATCGAACGATTGAAGAATTCGTGTTAAATGTTTTTTCCTTTCTCTGCTGTAATTATCTTTTGCAAACAAAGGGGATTTAAAAATTAAACTTAGTAACTCAAGTGTCCTTTTATAATTCTCAGAAAGGGAAGACATTGTTATAAATATATGATCTACACTTGTTGAAACATCAATCGAAGAACCAAGTTTATCTATTTCATCAGCAAGTTGAAGTGCATTATAATTTCCGGCTCCTTCATCTATAACTAGCGAAGTTAAATATGAAAGTCCTTCGTTACCATAGCCGTCATATCTGCTGCCGGCAGGAACAATTAAAGAAATCTTAACTATCGGCAATTTACTTTTTTGAGTGAAGAAGACCGGCAATCCGTTTGATAAATTAAATGAATTGATATTTGGTATATCAAATGGTCTGGGAATATCGGAAGATGGTATTTTCGTTCTATTAATTTTCATATATCTTCGGAACTACATGTAATTCTATAAATGGTTTGTCTAAATATATCTCTTTAACTACAGCGACCGATTGTTTTGTAACTCGTGCATATCTATCAAGATCAAAAATAAAAGAGTTTGGTTCTCCCAAATTACAATTGTAATTATTTATTTGATCGGCTAGCGAAGATTGTTTCTGTAATGAAAAAATATAAGATGATTTAAGGCTATTCAAGGCTCGCGATAGTTCCTCATCCATTATTGATTTGCTACCGATCTTTTTAATCTCATTAATAATTGTTTCTTTTACTTCTTCAATAGAATGTCCGGGTTTAACAGTTGCAACAATTATAAACATCCCGGTTTGTTTTGCAGAATACTGGAATGTGCTTATATCTTGTGCGATTTGCTTGTCAAAGACAAGTGATTTGAAAAGTCTAGAATTCTTTGATCCGCTTAAAATTTCAGAAAGAATATCTAAAGTGGCATCATTATTCCCATATAATTTATCCGAATGCCAAGCAAGGTACAAACGCGATAATTGAACGTTATCTTCCAAAGTAATTAATTTGTTCTCAGTTAAAGAAGTTTCCGGGACATAAATTTCTGGTACTGAATTTCCTTTAGGGAATTCACCAAAGTAATCTTCCACTAATCTAATTGTTTTGCCGTATTCAATATCACCAACCACAACTAAACTAGCGTTGTTAGGGGCATAGTAAGTTTTGAAAAATTTTTTCACATCAGATAACTGGAATTTTTTAATATCTTCCATCCATCCGATTGTGGGCCAACTATACGGATGATCTTTGGGGAATAGGTTTGAAAATAAGGTTTCCCATGCTAATCCATAAGGTTGATTTTCATAACGCTGCCTGCGTTCGTTCATTACAACATCTTTTTGATTTTGCAGTTTTTCTTTTGTGAGGGCAGGAATTAATAATCCCATTCTATCAGATTCTAACCAAAGAGCAAGTTCTAAACTGTTTGAGGGAATGGTTTCGAAGTAATTTGTTCGATCCAGACTTGTTGAACCATTTAATGTTCCGCCGGCTTCTTGAATATAT
>QZJX01000028.1 GCA_003599395.1 Ignavibacteriales bacterium
TCTCTTGGTAATGTTGGTCCCGGTATCGGAACTGTCGGACCTACACTTAATTTTGCGAATGTACCTGAAATCGGCAAGTGGGTTTTATCCTTCTTGATGCTGATGGGAAGACTTGAATTGTTTACAGTACTAATAATTTTCTCACCGGCTTTTTGGCAGAAGTAGGAATGTAATATTTACACGCTTGTGCAGTCGAAAACCTTTTATTCTCAAAAATCCCATATTTTCCGCAACATTCCTTATATTTAGACTCTTTTCTGTAAAAAGTTATGATAAAAAGATTACTGATCATATTATTAATTTTTGCTAGTACAATCTCGTTTTCACAAGAGATTTATTTCTGCAACAGCCATACGGAAAAAGGTGATCCTATAGATGCTCGCAATGTTTGGTCAATTAAGCCATGGGGCAGTTTGGTTTATGTCCTTGTTAATAATGAAAATAAACCTTTTGAAACACATTTGAATTACCTCTTTCTTGATCGACTTATTGACGGGGAGTATCGACCTTTTGACAGCAAAGCAGTAAATGTGAAGGATGATGCAACATGGTTTGCTTACAACTATAAATTTACCGAGCCTGGTAAATATAAAGTTTATGTAGTGAACCAAAACAAACAAGAGATTGTTGCATCAACAGTTACAATTCAAGTGGAAAGTGATTATTTACAGAATAGGCAGTCAAAAAATTCACTGTATTATGACGGAACAAAAATAAAATTTTGCGAAAGAGTAATAGCCGGTAAACCGATTAATACATTTAGGAAAATGTCTCTTTCTAAATTGGATGGAACAGTACATGTATTTATAGATACAAAAAGTTCCATACAGTCTTCAATATTTGTTGTTGATATTTGGGAAAAACCAACTCGCTCAATTGAATACGATAAATTTATAGAGTCAAAGAAATATGCTTTAACTCCCTCTTGGGATTATGTTTTTTTCAAATATACATTTAGTAAACCGGGTCAGTATAAGTTCAATATTTATAATGAAAATGAAGTCCTAATAACTGCCGGATATTTGGAAGTTGTTGAATAGGATTATTTATGTCGGATAAAATACAAATTCATTCTAATAGATTGGTTAGATGGTTATTGATTACCGCGGGATGGTTTTTTGTAACCCTTGGTGTAATTGGATTATTTCTGCCGGTTATGCCAACAACAATTTTTCTAATTATAGCTGCAGCGTGTTTTGCCAGAAGTTCAGATAAGTTTTACAACTGGTTGTTGAACAACAAACAATTCGGCAAATTAATAAGAGATTATCGTGAACACCGGGGAATGCCGCTTAGAGCAAAGTTTATTGCAATAATTATGTTGAATTTATTTATCGGTTACTCCGCAATTTTTGCCGTTGAATTAATTTGGGTAAAAATACTTTTACTAGTCATAGCAATCGGTGTGACGACATACATAATCTCAATAAAAACTCTTCGACCAAATCAGATACAGGAAGAATTTCAAGAAAGTTAAACGGATAACTCCTTTTTGGAAAGATGATTAAACCTCATTGTAAGAGAAATTGCAACGGAAGCAAGTCCAACCAAAAAACCTAACCAAATTCCCATAGTTCCGAGTTCAAATGTGAATGCCAAAATATAACCTACAGGAACTCCGAGAAGCCAATAAGCTCCGAATGAAATTATTAAAGGAATTTTTACATCGGTTAAACCGCGAAGCACCCCGATAGCTGTCGCTTGAGTACCGTCAAATAATTGAAACAATGCGGCAACAATTAGTAATGTTGAAGCAAGTTCTATAACCGGAATATCATCAACATATAAAGTCGGAAGAAAATTTCTTAGTACTATAAAAATTATGGCGAAGCAGAACATCAATGAGATGGCAATTCCGATAGCGGTAAATCCTGCTCGTCTCATATTCTTGTAATCTCTTTTACCAAGCGCACTACCGACACGAATTGTTCCCGCAGCACCAATTCCCAGAACAATCATATATGTAACCGAAGCTAAATTAATCGCAATCTGATGTGCCGCTAAAGGAACCGCTCCAAGCCATCCGATCATTATAGCCGAAAACGAAAACGCACCAACTTCAAGAAAATATTGTAACCCGCTCGGTAGTCCTATAGCTATAACTTTTTTAATTACTTTTAAATTGATGGTCTTATATTTAAGAGTTGGGTTGTAAATCGCAAATTTTTTCGAATTAATTACATAAAACATCAGAACAAACGCCATAATAGTTCTTGTAAGAAATGTAGAAATTCCGGCACCATCTAGTCCGAGTGCCGGAAATCCAAGATTACCGAAAATCAAACACCAATTACTAAATGCATTAAAAAGATTTGCGAGAACTGCAATAATCATCGGAGGTTTAACAACACTTATACCTTCGAGAAATTGTCTATAAACTTGGAATAATAAAAACGGGATTACAGACAACGCTAAAATTTTCATATAAGATCGCGCTTCGGCAACTACTTCCGGAGGTTGATTCATATATTGAATTAAATCCGCCCCGAAAAAAATCATTGCAAGTAATAGAAGAGCGAAGACCATGTTAACAAGCAATGCTTGTCTGAGTATCATTCCGCAATCGTCAACATTGTTTGCACCTTTTGATATGGCAACCAGCGGAGTAATTGCCATCGTCATTCCGATACCGAGAACAAGTACTAGAAAAAACAATCCGTTTACCAATGCGGCAGCCGCAAGCGGAACCGTACCAACCTGACCAACCATTAAGCTATCAACAACACCCATCATTATATGCCCAATCTGTCCAATGGAAACAGGCACAGCTAGTTTAACGGTTTCATTAATATGTCGTTTTAGGTTTTCCATAAATAAAAGGGAAAGCAAATTTACAGAATAAAAGGATTCTAATGAATTTTATATTGAAGACATATGAACTAGTGTATATATGAAGTAATTTTGATAAATTATATGATTAGTTATTTCAATAGACCGAGGTAAAAAAATGGGCATTCTATCAAAAGGTCAAAAAAGCGCTGACAAACTTATTCAAGAAAATGATGAATTAAAGAATAAGCTTCATTCCGTACTGGATAAGTACAGCAGTCTTGAAGAACTCGATGAAAAGTTGTCAAAAGCTCGCAAAGAATTATCGGAAACAAATCAAAAAGAAAAAGAATCCGATAGCATGCTTAAAACATTGGAAGCCCAAATCGGCGAGAAGAAAATTGAACTCGAAGTTCTTCAGACAAACATTACCGAATTAGAAGAATTAAGAGAAAGTATTCAAAAATCTGTAGAAGAATATCAAGCAGAAAGTACAAAGTATAAACAGATTAAAGAAGATCAAGAAGAAAGAAACAGATGGCTTACCGAAGAGATCTCTTACAAGCAAGATGAGCTCACCAAGCTTAATACTGAAATAGCTTCACAACACGAAAAGCAGCAAACCACAGCTCATGCACTTTCGGAACTTGAACAAAGAATTGCCGGACTTCGAGAGGAAGAATCTAGAATAATTCATCAAATAGAAGCAAAAGAAGAAGAATACGAAACTGTTGAGAGAACTTTCAAGGAACATCAAGAACAAAACGAAATATTTGAAAATCAGATCGGTGAAATAGAATCGAAAATTTCCGGACTTAAAAAAGAAGAAGAAGAAATCGAAGAAAGACTAATTTCTCTTCGCAATAAAGAAAATGAAAAAAATGAAACAATAAAAAACTTTGATGAAAAACTTTCCGCAATAGAAGAGATCAAGCTAAACTTAGAAAAAAGCTTATCGGTTCTAACCAATCAGCTTGCCGAAAAGGATCTTCTTTTTAACGAATACAATTCTAAAAGAGAAGAATATGTAAGCGAACTAAATACAAAACAAATTGAACTAAGCTCGATAAAAGAAAGCATTTCTCTTCATAAAGAAGAATTGGAAAAACTTGAAACAGATTTACAAACATTGAAGGAAAAGAAGGCAACTCTTGATGAAGAAACAAGAAGAGCAGAGACAATAAAGAATGAAATTAACGAAACAACTCTTGCAAGAAGAGAAGAAGAAGAAAAATTATCCGCGGCACTTTCTACTTTAAAAACACGAATTAACGAAATGGAAAGTAGAAAATTTGATATAGAAGAAAACAAGTTACAAATTGAGAACAAGTTTAGTGAAACAATTCAGAAATTTGCCGATGAAATTAAAGATTCAAGTTCTCGCCTGTCTAAATTAAAGCAACAAGTAATTGATAAAGAAAAAGAACTTCGTGAAAAAGAAGAATTGCTTTTGGATAAGACTGCCCAAATTGCAGAGTATTCCGGACTAAATAAAGTTATGCAGCGTGAACGATCTGCCGCCGAGCAATTCTTAAACTCACTAAAAGAACAACAAAATGATTTGTTCGAAAATGTTGAGCGATTGAACAATAAAGAGAACAAACTCCGTCTTGACATAAACAGGATTCGACTAGAAAACGAAGCACTTCACAAGCAGCGCGATGAACTTGAAAAAGATCTTCAACAGTTGATTGATCAAATAAGTAAGAATTATTCCGAAGCAGAAAATAGAAACACCGCAATTACCGAGGAGCTGAGTAAAAATGAAAAATTGGCAGAAGAATTAGAAGAGAAAGTTGAAACCGCAAAACAAAATCTGCAGGAGCTAAAAAGCGAAACCGCAAAAAAGGAAATCGAAAAAGAAGAATACGCTGCAAAAATTTCTCAGTTAATTGCTCTCGAAAAAAAATTACAAACAAAAATTTCTGCTTTTGAGAGACAATTAAATGAGGACAAAAGATCGGATGGACAAATTCCCCAAGAGGAAAGTTGATTATCTTCGATCTAATAAAAGTACACTCTGTCTATAATTGAGATACTCCATCTCCTTCTACTTTTTCTATTTGATGGGAATTTCGATCAAATTTACAGCCTTGCATCTTGGTATTCTATTTGATTCATATTAGAATTACAAAGAGACAACTCCACAATTTATTAGCATTAAAGCATTTATGAGTTCTGGTTGATTTTTTACATTAACAGAGTCATCATAAATTACTTATTTACTTTTACATGGAGTCTATTTATTTTAAGTACCTAAAAGCAAGTTTATTCCCAAAAGAGACAAACTTTCTATGAAAAAATTCCTCCTTATCATCTCATATATTTTTTTATTTAGCAATTTAGCAGCTCAATCAACATACAGCTATCTCCAAAATCCGATCTATCAAAGACAAATTGAATTCTATAAAATTTATAAACCCGTTAATACAAAAGTTGTAATGTTGGGTAATTCACTAACGCACGGTGTAGATTGGAATATGTTGTTAGGCAGAAACGACGTAACGGAAATGGGAATTGTGAGCGATGTACTATCCGGGTATTACAATCGTTTAACATATGTCACAAAATTAAAACCAAAAGTTTGTTTTGTACTTGGTGGGCTGAACGATCTTTATCAATGGATTCCGGTTGAAACAATTTTCGAAGATTATCAGAAAGTAATTGAACGCCTTCAGCGAAATGGAATTACTGTTGTAATCCAAAGTACGCTTTATGCCGGACGTGATTGGGGTAAAGATTGGCTCGCGGCAAATAATCCGGAAGCAAATGCATCCGAAGTGAACGCCGAAAGAAATATTCAAGTCGATAGACTAAATAACTTGCTTAAAAATTATGCAGCAAAAAATAATATTGAATACATTGACCTTAACTCACTTATGAGTAGAGGCAATTTCCTTCGGTCCGAATTAACTTATGATGGTGTGCACTTGAATGCAGCCGGTTATAAAATTTGGGGACGCGAAGTCGAAGAGACTTTAAAAAAATTAGGTTTATAAAGAGAGAGAGGAGCAGCAATGAAAGAAAATCGTGCCGGAGATACACTTAAATTACTATTAATAGCAACCATTCTATTACTTGGTTTTTCGTATGTACCAATCGATTATGAAATAATGGGATTAAAATTACATACTGTAGATCTTTTTTCAGATTTGACAAAAGAATCAGAGTCGGATGAAGAATTTGACTACGATGACGATTACTTCGAAATGCAAGATGATTTCTTTAATACAGATGATTCTTCAGAATCACATGATTCGAGTTTTGATGTAGAACTCAAGAATAATCAAGTTAATCTTGCCGGTATGGGAATTGAAAATATTATTCGTGAACTTGGCGAAGATTTTTATTTCTTCTCACCTTCTCCGCAAGGCAAAAATGAGCCGATTAGAGGAAACACAGCTCAGTTAAAAAACTTTTTCAATCAATTGAAAAATTCTAAATCAAAAATTGTGCGTGTTGCACACTACGGTGATTCTATGATTGAAGGAGACCTTGTAACTGCGGATTTACGCCAAGAATTCCAACGAAAATTTGGTGGTGAAGGGGTTGGCTTCCTTGGATTAACTTCACAGGACACAAAGTTTAGACAAACCACTTCTCAACGATTTTCAAATAATTGGGAAACAGCCGCTATTTATTCGAACAATCCAAAAAATTTACCGGTTGGTATCAGCGGTGAGATTTTCATCCCTCAAGGAAATAGCTGGGTAGAATTCGAAACTTCCAGAAGATATAGAACTGTAAAAAGCTTTACTAAGTTCAGATTATTTTATAGCCATGCAAAAAATTCCGAAGTAAAATACACCATTGACGGCTCTACAAATGGTACAATCAAACTAAAACCAGGAAATGGAGTCCAGGAATCAGTTGTTGAAGTTGGAAAAAATGCTAGTAAGCTAAGACTAGAATTTACAAACGAACAAGCATACTTTTATGGTGCAAGTTTAGAAGGCGGAAACGGTGTTTATATTGATAATCTTCCATTACGTGGTAATTCCGGAGTTGATTTAAAAAATATTCCAGCCGATGTATTAAAGGATTTTGCCCGAATATTGGATTATGATTTAATCATTTTAGAATTCGGTTTAAATGCAGCAGGTTCTGTAACCTCTCGTTATGATTGGTATGAAAGAGAAATGGTAGCTGTTGTAAATCATTTAAAATCTGCGTTCCCTCGCGCTTCTATACTAATGATTAGTGCACATGATAAGAGTGTTAGAAAAGGCTCACAATTTGTAACCGATCCGGCAGTCGTCACATTATTAAAATCACAAATGAATATTGCTAAAACAGCAAATGTTGCCTTTTGGAATATGTTTGAAGCAATGGGTGGCTTAAATTCAATGCCCAAATGGGTTGACGCTAACCCACCTTTAGCATTTAAAGACTACACTCACTTCAACGGTCAGGGTGCAGAAAAAATTGCAAATATGCTTTACAATGCATTAATGGATGAAAATAAATAGTTAAGCAAACTAGAACTTATTAAGGGTATCTGTTAATGGACTTTAATTCGTTTGCACCTAACCTTGTAGAAATTTTAAAATACAATCCGCTTCAGCCGTTGTTATTTAACAGCGGCTTTTTTCTGTTTTTCTTTCTCTTCATTTTAGTTTTTTATCGATTCTTCTGGCATAATTACAGAGCAAAGGTATTTTTCCTTATGACAATGTCGCTCTATTTTTATTTTAAATCGAGCGGTGTCTTTTTTGTTCTCATTATCATAAGCTCAATAATAGATTTCATTGCCGGGAAAATGATTCATGATTCGGAATCACCGGGTTATAGAAAATTTTTGCTGGTTGTTAGTTTGGTAATGAATCTAGGAATACTCGGTTACTTTAAATACACAAATTTCTTTTTAGATACATTCAACCAAATTGGCGTTAGTAATTTTGATATGCTTGATATCTTCCTTCCGGTCGGAGTTTCTTTCTTTACTTTTCAATCAATGAGTTACACAATCGATATTTACAGAAGGCAGCTTGAACCTGAAAAGAAGTTTGCCGATTTCCTTTTCTTCGTTTCATTCTTTCCTCAACTTGTAGCCGGACCAATTGTTCGTGCATCGGATTTCCTTCCTCAAATTAAAAATGATGTCTTTGTAAGCCGTGAAGATATTGGTAGAGCTCTATTTTTAATAATTGCCGGTTTATTTAAGAAAGCAGTTATTGCAGATTATATTAGTATAAATTTTATTGACAGAGTTTTCGAATGGCCGACAAGATTTACGGGTGTTGAAAATTTAATGGCTCTCTATGCATATGCAATTCAATTGTACTGCGATTTTTCGGGTTATTCTGATATGGCAATCGGTCTTGCATTATTGCTAGGATTTAAACTCCCTATCAACTTTAATTCACCGTATAAAGCCGCATCAATCACCGAGTTCTGGCAAAGATGGCATATTTCTCTTTCAAGCTGGCTCAGAGATTATTTATATATCGGTCTGGGCGGAAATCGAAAAGGAAATATTCGAACTTATGTCAATCTCATTTTAACAATGCTGCTCGGTGGTTTATGGCATGGTGCTTCATGGCGTATGGTAATCTGGGGATTGATACAAGGAACTGCTTTAGCAGTTGAAAGAAAATTTGGTATCCACAAATGGACACAAAAAAGTAAACTAAATAGATTTATCGGCTTTGTTGTAACATTCAACCTTTTTACTTTCACTTTGCTTTTTTTCAGAGCACAGTCTCATCAAGTCGCGTTAGAAATGATTTCACAGATGTGGAATTATTTTAATCCGGAAGTCTTTATTCAATTTATTGAAGGATATCCTTTAGTTTGCATCCTTATCTTGATTGGTTATTTAACTCATTTCACACCAACCAAGTGGGAAGATAAAGCACAGAAGTTAATCACCAATCTACCTTTTATAGGTAAAGCCATTTTAATTGCTGTTGTTATTTGGGTTGTTGCTCAGTTTAAAACAGCAGACATTCAACCCTTTATTTACTTCCAATTTTAAATTTTTGGGAGAGGCGAATGTTTGAAAGCGATTTGTTTCAGAACATTATTGAATTACTGAGTTATGATCCGTTTAGACCACTGTTATTCAACAGTGGCTTCTTCCTTTTCTTTTTTATCTTCATTTTAATTTTCTATCGCTTCTTCTGGAGAAATAAACGAGCTAAGGTATTCTTCCTTACCGTTATGTCCCTCTACTTTTATTATAAATCAAGCGGCCTCTTTTTCTATCTTGTTATTTTAAGCTCTATAATCGATTTCATCGCTGCTAAATATATTTATGCGGTTGAATCAGGTAGTAAAAAGAAACTCTATTTAATACTAAGTTTAATTACTAATCTGGGAATACTGGGATATTTCAAATACACAAATTTTTTCATCCATACCGTAAATAGTATCAGTACAGGAAGCATTGAATTTGTTGACATTTTCTTACCTGTCGGTGTTTCGTTTTTTACTTTTCAATCAATGAGTTATACGATAGATATTTATAAGGGAAATTTGGAACCTGAAAATAATTTTATTGATTTTCTTTTCTTCGTTTCTTTTTTCCCTCAATTGGTTGCCGGACCAATAGTAAGAGCAAAAGATTTTCTTCCTCAAATTAAAGAAGATGTTTTTGTTACAAAGGAGGAAATTGGTAGAGCGTTATTCTTAATAATTGCCGGATTACTAAAAAAAGCAGTCATTGCAGATTATATAAGTATAAATTTTATCGACCGAGTTTTTGAGTGGCCTACTCGATTTACAGGTGTTGAAAATTTACTAGCTGTGTATGGTTATCTTATACAAATCTACTGTGATTTTTCAGGTTATTCCGATATGGCTATTGGTTTAGCTCTTCTTCTCGGTTTTAAATTGCCGATGAACTTTAATGCGCCCTATAAAGCTAAAACAATAACCGAATTTTGGCAGAGATGGCATATTTCTCTTTCAACTTGGCTCCGCGATTATTTGTATATCTCTTTAGGTGGTAATCGTAAAGGAAATACGCGGACTTACATAAACTTAATGTTAACAATGCTACTCGGTGGATTATGGCACGGTGCTTCATGGCGGTTTGTAATTTGGGGTGCCTGGCACGGATTAGCATTAGCTGTTGAACGTTTTTTTAATCTTCCCAAATGGATTTCTAAACAGAATATAATTATTAAAATATTATCTGTTTTTATTACGCTTCATGTTTGGGCACTATCAATGATTTTTTTCCGTGTTCAAGAATATAATACTGGCTTTGAAATGTTAAATCAGATTATACACTATTTCCATTTTGAAGTCTTGTTCCAATTTATTGAGGGATATACTTTAGTATTTATTCTTATTGTAATTGGTTATGTATCACATTACATACCTGAAAAGTGGGAAGACGCAATACAAAAAATAATCACTAATTTACCGTTAATAGGCAAAGCAATTTTAATTACCATTGTAATTTGGTTAGTTGCTCAATTTAAAGCTTCGGATATTCAGCCGTTTATTTACTTCCAATTTTAGAAATGGGCTTTAATAACACAATTTCTTTAAAACGTAATTAGACCTTTATATGATCTCGATTTTATGTTATTTTAATACATACTTATATTGTTATTATTAACTATTCATAATTTATGGCGAGACGTATAAATATTAAACTCAAATTTGCATATCGTATAATCGGTCTCGTACTTATCATTATCACTCTTTCGATTTCTTTAAATGCTCAAACCGCTTCAGAGCTAAAGGAATTCAAACAAAGAGCAATAGGTCATATGCAAGCCGGAAGATTCGGCGAGGCAATTGATCTTCTTGACAAATATATTGCCGCAAATGCACGTGAAGCAGAAGGTTATAATTTGCGAGCAATTTGTTATGAAAACCGATCTCAGTATCAAAATGCGGTTTTGGATTTTAGACGTGCAATTGCACTTGAACCGGGAACTCAAGAATACCGAAATAACTTAAGTCGAGTAATTGAAGTTTGGTATGCTCAACTTCGTAAGAAAATTGAAGGTCATCAACGGGAAATTGCGATTGACCCGAATAATCCGTTCAACTATTTAGAAATTGGAAAATCATATAGATGGATGGAAATGTGGCCTGAAGCCGAGCTTTGGTATGATGAATATCTTTTACGTGATCCAAATGCTTCTCCGGATGAAATTATTAGATATACTGAAATTCTTGCTAAAACAGGAAGTATTGTTAAGGGCGAAAAAATTCTTAGAGAATATGTTGGAAGATATCCGGATGACTGGAGACTATGGAGCCGTTTTGGGTATTTCCTCTTGTGGCTTGCAAAATATAATGAAGCAAGAACAGCATTTGAAACAGCGCTGAGTTTTAAACCGTTCTTTAAAGAAGCCCAAGATGGATTGGATATAGCCCGAAGTGAAGCTTATGTAACTCAAGAAGACCCGCGTTCATTTGAAAGAGTTTATCCGATTGATAGATTTTACAGCATCCTTAGAAGAAACCCTGATGATGATGACACAAGGTTTCAACTTGTAGAAGCTTTAATCCAGGAAGAAAGAATAGAAGAAGCATATCAGCAGCTTCAGAGATTAGCTGTTCGTCATCAAGGTGAGGAAAAATTTGATGAGCTTTGGAATTATGTCGTTACTTATCGCGATGAAACTTACAGAACAAAGGTTGAAGAATTCCAAGCTCGTTTAGAACAAGATCCTCAAAACCTTCAGGCTATTAAAGGCTTAGCTCAGTATCACGAATACCTTCAAGAATATGATCAATCGTTGCAAGTGCTTGACAATTATTTTTCCCTTGTACCGGATGAAAAAGATGCTGCGCTTCGATATCAATATGCAAGAGTTAATGCATGGGCAAGATATTTTGACAGGGCAATTGATCTAATGGATGATTTGTTGATTGATTATCCGAACAATCTTGATTATCAGCTATTTAGGGCACAATTATCTATTTGGACCAATCAAGATATTGAACTTGCCCGGGAGTATCTAACTAATGTATTAGAAGATCGCCCGGAAAATGTTGATGCCTTAATCGCAATGGGTTCGTTAATGTTAATCGATAATGATTTTGAAGGCGCTCAATCTTATGCCGATCAAGCAAAGGCGATCGATCCGAATAACAGTGAAGTCGTTAAGCTTGAATCCAACATTGATTTTCAAAAACTCCGTTATGAGGAAGAGCAGCTCTTAAAAATACTAAATCAAGGAAGAGAACTTGTGATGGAAGGTGAATATCAGATGGCTCTTCCCTATTACGAAGATTATCTAAACCAAGCCGAACCGAACAATTTAATTAAAAAAGAGTACGGTGATGTTCTCTTTGGCGCGGATCGTTTAGAAGATGCAAAAAATGTTTATGATGAAGTTTTACTTGACGGATACTTCTACGATGCCGAACTTCAAAGAGCAAAAGTTGCGTACGCACTAAATGATACTACAGGGGCAATAAGTTATTTTAAAAAATTAAAAAAAGAGGAACCGTACGAATTTGAACCAAGATTATATCTAGGTGATTCTTATGCAAAGGCACAATTATACGACATGGCTCGAGAAGAGTACGATTCACTTTTAACTTGGGAAGATTTAGATTCAACCGAAATTGAAATGATCGATTTACGAAAAGGTTATTTGCCGGTTACCGGTTTGGCGGCAATCTTTGAAACTTTCCCAAACTATATTGGATTAGCACCGCAAGGTTCGTTTTACTCTGACAATTTGAGTTTCCGTTTTTGGCAGCTCGGTGCAAGAATGGAATTGGGATTTACTTACTGGTTAACTTTCGGAGTATCTTACTTCAAAACACAAATGAACGCAAATGCATCTAGTTTGAACGAAGATGTTGTATCAACATATAATTTTACCGGTGATAAAACGTTCACTTCGTTTAAAGGTCACATGTATTTACGTTTTATTCCTGATGTTGTAATTGGTGCCAGTTTTGGTCAAGCAAATGTCAATGGATTTGAAACACGAGATGAATCTGAAGCATTTATAAATTACGAGAGAAAAGATACGGTTCAATTAAATTTCCAATACATGAATACAGATGCTGCTCTAATTTTATATTCACCTTATTTAATTGATAATCGTTTATTCACAACATATTATAGAATCGGTGGTTATTTAAATCATAAAAATGGATTTCATTTTTCAGGTTACTTTTCTTATTTAACGGTAACCGATGGTAATGAAGGAAACGATTTACAATTACGAATCGGCAGAAGATTTCTACCGGAAGTAATAGCGGGATATGAATATTTTTATTCCAACTACAAATACAATGCAGATTTTTATTACTCTCCGAATAACTTCGAATCACATAGTTTATTCCTCGATTCATATTTAGAAAAGAAGAAACATTTAGAAATTAAACTTGGCGGAAGAATTGGCTTTGTACCGGCAAGTAATTTTTTACTTTTATCAGCTTACCTTGATATGAACTTGAAAGTTTCACAACGGTTGAATATTCAAGGCAGATTGAATTTAGGAAGCACTTCACGCGACAACGCAAGCTATAAGTATATTCAAGGTCAGCTTTCGGCTTATTGGACTATTTATTAATTTCTCATCTTAAGTTATGATTAGAACTTTATTAACAATATTAATTTTACAGGCAGTGATATATTCTCAAACAGTTAATTTATTTGGGAATGTACAGCCCGGCAATGCTTTAATTGGGATCGGCGAAAATATCTCCCAAGTTATGTTAAACAACCAAAGAATAATGGTTGATAAAAGCGGCACTTTTGTCATCGGATTTGATAGAGACGCGGAAGGCACACATTTATTAAAGATAAAATATAACGATGGTAAATCTGAAGTTAAGAAGTTGGAACTTCCCAAACGTGAATATGACATCCAGAAAATTAACAGTACAAAAAAACAATTCAGCGCTCCGCCTGAAGAAGAATTGCCGCGTATTGAAAGAGAACGTCAATTAATGAGATCCGCCCGAAATAAAATCGGTAAAATTGATACAGCTTATTTTTCGTCAGGCTTTACTCTTCCCATTAAAAGTGGAAAGCTAACCGGAGTTTTCGGAAGTCAACGTATTTTGAATGGTGTCCCCCAAAATATTCATAATGGATTGGATTATTCGGCTCCGACCGGAACAGATGTTTACGCTATGGCCGATGGTTTAGTTCAAATTGCCGGAGATGATTTTTACTATAACGGAAATTTTGTTTTAATTGATCACGGACAAGGTTTGTCAAGTGTGTATTTGCATTTCAGCAAACTAAATGTTGAAACCGGAGAGTTTGTTAAGAAAGGACAGAAGATTGGCGAAGTTGGATCAACCGGAAGATCTACAGGTCCGCACCTGCATTGGGGAGTTAATTGGTTTAATAGTAAGATTGATCCAAGCTCTTTGTTGGGTTTTGGATTATGATTGTTGTTTTATTAAGCAAATAATAAAATATCAATCAAGTATTAGTTTTCATTATTCATTCAATAAATCGATTCCACTTTATAGTAATATCAAAAGTTTGTAAATTCAGATCAATTCATTCTGCCTCGGTTGATTTTCAATTTTATTTTAGCCAAGATTGATATAATAATTAACGATTATGTTCAATTTATAATTTTTAGAGATTTGTATGAGTTCAAAAAGTATTTCACGCGTTCATGTTATTTCACTTTATTTGTTGCTTGCTGTATCTATGTTTTTTCTACTGAATTTTTACGTTCAGATCGAAGAACAGAAAGTAACCACACATCCCGAACCTTATCCGCAAAATTACAGAATTGTAGTTCCGCCTATACCTGAGAATATTGAAATTTTCGGAGAACGAGTTCCGCTTGAAGATATTGATGTTCGTGAAAGATTAGAACGTGAAATTATTGTAAACACCTATTGGCATTCCTCTACTTTATTGATGATAAAAAAAGCAAAAAGATGGTTCCCGATTATAGAACCTATACTTGAAAAGAATAATATTCCCGATGATGTAAAATATATTTCGGTAATTGAAAGCAATTTGGATAATGTTGTCTCCCCTGCCGGCGCAACCGGTTTCTGGCAATTTATGAAAGGAACAGCGCCAAAGTATAATATTGAAATTCGGGATGAAGTTGACGAACGGTATCACCTTGAAAAATCAACTCAAGCAGCATGCGAGTATTTGCTGGAAGCATACGAGAAATTTGGAAGCTGGGCAACTGCTGCTGCAAGTTATAATATGGGAATTGACGGGGTCAGAAAACAAATTGAACGTCAAAGAACTAGCAACTATTATAATTTCACTTTGAATCCGGAAACATCAAGATATCTTTTCCGGGCAATTGCTATGAAGCTTATTTTAATTAATCCGGAAGTCTATGGTTTTAATGTTGAAGAATTTGAGAAATACAAGCCATATGAAACATATGAAATTGAAGTTACCGAGGATATAACCGACTTGGCAATTTGGGCAAAAAACAAACAGATAAATTACAAGTGGTTGAAAATTCTCAATCCTTGGTTAAGAGATAATTTCTTAAAAGTACCAAAAGGAAAATCGTATAAAATAAAATTACCCGAACCGGGTTCCGTATATATTATTCCCGACTAAACAGGCATTAAATGGAATTTAAGCTACTCAATGATATTGTAATCATATTCGCTTTATCGATTATAATTCTTCTGATTTTTCACAGATTAAAACTTCCTACCATTATTGGTTTCTTAATAACAGGCGTACTTACAGGTCCTTTCGGATTTGGATTAGTAGACTCGGTACATCAAGTTGAGGTACTTGCCGAGATAGGTATTCTTCTATTGTTGTTTACCATTGGTATTGAGTTTTCATTTAAGGAAATGGTACAGTTAAAACGTTCTGTTTTAATCGGTGGATCAATTCAAGTTTTCTTAACTACTATAATTGTTGCTTTACTTTTCAACTTTTATGGCGGAAATTTTAATGAAGCCATTTTTATAGGGTTTCTTGTCGCGCTTAGTTCCACAGCCATCTTACTTAAAAGTTATAGTGAAAAAGGCGAGATGGAAACTCCGCACGGAAAGATTCTTCTCTCAATATTGATATTTCAGGATATTATCGTTGTACCGATGATTTTATTCACTCCGATTCTAGCCGGTTTAAGCGGCAATCTGATTACTGAAGTCTCAATTTTATTACTGAAAGCTTTGGGTGTAATAATATTAGTGTTTATCGGTACAAAGTATATCGTTCCGTTCTTACTACATCACGTTGCAAAAACTAGAAGCAGAGAACTCTTCTTATTCACAATTCTTGTTATTTGTTTTGGAATTGTTTGGGTTACAGGCGAGCTCGGATTGTCGCTCGCACTTGGTGCTTTCTTAGCCGGACTTATTATTTCAGAATCAGAATATTCACATCAGGCCTTAGGACATGTGATGCCTTTCCGTGATGCATTTTCAAGTTTGTTTTTTGTTTCCATCGGAATGTTGCTGGATATAAAGTTTTTATTAAACAATTTACCGGTAGCACTCGGATTAACTTTAATCGTGGTTATTGTTAAATCTGTTATCGGCGTTACTTCAATTAAGATACTAAGAATTCCATGGCGTATTTCAATTATTGCCGGTTTGGCTCTCGCTCAAGTTGGAGAGTTTTCATTTATTCTAGCTAAAACAGGTATGAGTTTCGGATTTTTAAATGAAAATTTTTATCAAAACTTTCTTTCAGTTTCGATATTAACAATGTCTCTTACACCACTATACTTAAAAGTTTCCCCCATCATTGGAGATATAGCTGCAAAAAAATTGAATGATAAACTCCACTCAACAGATTCTTCGGCAACTCATGAACATCTAGAAGATCATTTAATAGTTGTCGGCTTTGGAATTAACGGAAGAAATCTTGCTCGCGCCGCAGTAAAAGCCAACATACCGTTCATTGTTCTGGAAACTAATCCGGATACAGTAAAAGAGGAAAGAGAACATGGAATAAATATAATTTTTGGAGATGCGGTTTATCCCGATATACTAACCCAAGCAAATATTAAAAAAGCAAGAATTATTGTAATCGCAATAAATGATCCGACTGCCGTTCAAAGAATTGTATCACAAGCAAAAGCTGCTAATCCGAATGTGTTTATTATTGTTAGAACAAGACATGTCAATGAAGTTGAAACGTTGCAGAAACTCGGTGCAGATGAAGTAATTCCGGAAGAATATGAGACATCTATCGAAATTTTTGCGCGTGTTTTAGTTAAGTATTTGATACCTCGTAATCAAATTGAAAAATTTATCCACGAAGTTCGTTCTGCTGATTACCAAATGTTCAGATCTTTATCTGAAGATATTGCCCCGATGCAAAATTTAAAATTACAATTCCCCGATTTACGACTATGCAATTTTGTAATAGAAAAAGAATCCAGCCTGGCAAATAAATCATTAGCAGAACTTGACTTAAGGAATAAATACGGTTTCTCAATTTTTGCAATTAAAAGTGGAAACGACGTAATTGGAAATCCAAATGCTTCAACAATTCTTAGAGAAGATGATATAGTTTTTGTTCTCTCAAAAGTAGAGGATATAGCAACTCTAACAGATATTTTCAGTGTGTAGAATATTTCAATGGATGATGACAAAATTAAATTTCGTAAAGCTTTATTAACTTCCTCAATTATTTTATTGATTATATGGATTGTCAAATTAATTGAATTTTCTTTTGACCTAAATTTCGTGCAATATGGTTTACTCCCCAAAAGTTTCTCATTCCTCCCGGGAGTTTTTTTGTTTCATTTTATTCATTCTGGTTTTGAACACTTAATTTCAAATTCATTTCCGATATTATTTTTGGTTACGGCAATAGTATACTTTTACCCCACATCAGCATTTAGAGTGATGGCATTAATATTTCTCTTCTCAGGTATAATGGTTTGGTTTATCGGACGCCCCTCTTATCATATTGGAGCTAGTGCGTTTGTTTACGGACTAATTACATTTACATTTTTCTCCGGTATAATCAAATGGGACAGAAGATCAATTGTACTTTCTTTAATTGTTACATTTCTTTATGGTGGATTTACGTGGGGAGTGTTACCTTTAGACAATAAAGTTTCTTGGGAAGGACATTTATCGGGTGCAGTATTGGGTTTTATATGCGCTGTTGCATTCCGTAAGCTTGATCCATATAATAAATTCGAGTGTTTGGAGGATGAAGAAGATGAGACCAACGAATTGGAAAATTAGGCTTCTAAAGAGAATTACTTTCATACTTTTTATTGGTTTGGTTTTTATAAGTTGTACATCCGAGACCGATATACGCAAGGTCACATATCCCGAATTATTTGATGGGAAATATGACAGCGAATTCCCCGCAAGAAGCAGTTCTGAACAATTAGAGAAAATTTCAAACTCAATAAGACTTGTAAACAGTATTGCCTTCTACAGAACTTACCATTTTGATTTAAAGGATAGTATAACAGTCTCGTCAATAATAAATGAAGATTATAAAAATTATGTTGCTAGTTCAACAATATTTGATGAGACTGCCTCCGGCACCGGTACTCTCATTTATAGTTATCGAGATGTTCTTGGCATATTAACATGCGCGCATGTAATCAATTTTCCCGATTCAATAAAATCATTTCACTTAACCGAAAGTGGTAAAAGGACCGAATACTTAAAAAGTTTTTCTCTAATTGTTAAGCAAGATATTTATGTTGTTCCTTCCTACGAAGAAGGAAATTTTGAACTTATTCTACAAGACAATGATCTCGACATTGCTATTCTTAAAAAGAAATTAAAAAGTGAACAGTTATTCAAGGTTCCGACCTTAAGTATTCCACTCGGAAATGCTGCTGAATTAAATTGGGGAACATTTGTATATGTATTCGGATTTCCTGCTAATTATAAAATGATATCTAAAGCGATTGTTTCAAGTCCAAATTATGATAAAAAATCATCATTCATAATTGATGCTGTTGCTAATCAAGGAATGAGCGGCGGAATTGTTTTAGCAATACGTGATGGTATTCCAAATTTTGAACTGGTTGGAATGGTCCTTTCGGCTCCGGCTTCATATGAGTACGTTTTAAGACCTCACAAAGAGAGTGAAATGGTAGTCGGTTCAGAATATAAAGGACGTCTAGTTGCTGATGCCCAACGTAATATCAAGTTCGGAATTACTAAAGTGTTATCAATTGAAGCGATTCTCAGATTTATAGAAAAAAATAAGTCAACTCTAAGTAAACATGAAATTCAATATGATTACGTTTTTAGGTAAGAATCTAAAAATGAGGTAGTGTAAAAAGTTTTGTGTAAATGGTTAAAGAAGGACTAGAAGCTAAGCTGCGTGGAGCGTAGCAGAACGCAGCTTAGCTTCTGAAAAAATCGAT
>QZJX01000065.1 GCA_003599395.1 Ignavibacteriales bacterium
CCTCATAGATATCCTTTCTTATTAGTCGATAAAATTATCGAACTTGATATTGAACGAAAAGTTGTTGGTATAAAATCAGTAACAATTAACGAACCATTTTTCCAAGGGCATTTCCCCGGTGAACCTGTTATGCCAGGAGTATTATTAATTGAAGCAATGGCACAAACCGGTGGAATTTTGTTGCTTAATTCGGTAAAAGATCCTGCAGAACATCTTGTGTTTTTCTCAGGTATTAATAATGCGAAATTTAGAAAACCGGTCGTCCCTGGAGATCAACTGAGAATTGAGATTGATTTATTAAATAAGAAAAAGAACTTCTTCCAAATTAAAGGTAATGTATTTGTTGAGAACACATTGGTTGCCGAGGCAGAAATGATGGCAGTTGTAACCGATAGACCTCCTCAAAGTATTGAAGAATAAAACTTGGTAAATTATGAGCGAAATTCATCCAACAGCAATTGTAAGTCCAAAAGCTAAAATTGGCAACAATATTAAAGTGCACCCCTATGCCATTATTCACGATGATGTTGAAATAGGTAATGATTGCGTAATAGGCCCCTATGCTGTAGTATATAATGGCGCACGAATCGGGAACAAAGTATATATCCATCAATCAGCAGTAATAGCAAATGTTCCTCAGGATTTAAAGTTTGGAGATGAAAAAAGCTACGTTTATATCGGTGACAATACAACCATCCGTGAGTTTGTTACAATACATCGCGGGACCGGTGAAGGCGGCTTTTCTAAAGTTGGAGAGAATTGTTTACTTATGGCTTATGTTCACATTCCGCACGATTGTATTATTGGGAATAATGTAATACTTGCCAACACTGTTCAGATTGCAGGTCATGTTGAAATAGATGATAATGTTATAGTTGGTGGTGTTACCGCAATTCATCAATTCTGTAAAGTCGGTAAATATAGCATGATTGGTGCTGCAACCAAAATTACGCAAGATGTTCCTCCATTTGTGCTTGCCGGAAGAGAACCAATGAGATATATGGGATTAAATGTAATTGGGCTGAGAAGAAGAGGATTCAGCGGCGAAGATATTTCCACTCTTAAAAAAGTTTATTCCATCATCTATGATTCAGGTCTAACCTTAACAAAAGCTAAAGAAAAAATTGCTGAGGAATACGGGGATGTACCTTCGGTAAAAGAATTATTGGATTTCCTTCAACGAAGTAATAGAGGAATTATCAGGAAATGAAATTTTTCCTAATTGATGATGGTGCTTTTTCAGGTGAGCACAATATGTCGTTTGATATTCAACTTGCCGAAAATTGTAAAGATGATGAACTTTTTTTTAGATTGTATCAATGGAAACCTTATGCTATTTCTTTAGGTGCAAATCAAAGTTTTTCTGATGTTGATTTAGAAAAAGTAAAAGATGAACAAATTCATGTTGTTAAACGTCCGACAGGCGGTCGTGCAATTTTTCATTCTGAAGAAATTACCTACTCATTTATCTGTCCCCTTTCATACGGATTATCCCCAAAAGAAATTTATCAATCAGTTTCGGAAGCTTTAGTTTACGGATTGCTGAGATATGATAAGCGATTAGATGAAACTTCTTTGGAACAGCAGCAACCGAATTTCAATCAAATATTACAAAATAAATCCGGTGGTATATGTTTCGCCTCAACTGCAAAAAATGAAGTTAAATATACCGGTAAAAAATTGATTGGAAGCGCACAGAAGAAAATGAAAAATGTTGTTCTTCAACATGGTTCAATACTTTGCGGAACTAAACATAAGGAATTGGTAAATTTCCTCAACTTTCCTATCGAAACAAAGCTCGAATTAAAAAAAGAGATCAACGATAAGACAATCGAGATCGAATCTATCCTAAACGAAAAAGTGGATTATAAAAGATTGCGAAATTGTTTAACTTTAGGTTTTGAAGAATATTTCGGAATTGAATTTAACAGGACTCCCGTTCCGGAATTAAAATAATATTTATAATCTTATACTTTTTACTTTATGCCAAAATTTCTCATAATAGTTTTGTTGGTGTTTGCCAATACATTAATCGCCCAAAAAGATATTGAAAAATATTTAAACGGAATTGATGTACTTGATATTGCCGGTGACGGATCGAACATCTGGTTTGCAACTAATAGTAGCGGACTTTATAAATATTCATTATTGCAAGATGAATGGGAAAATTATAATTCATCAAATGGATTGCAAAATGATTTTATTTACTCGGTTACTGCAAACTCTAGATATGTATGGGCAGGCTCAATAGACGGTTTGTTTGTATTCGACCAAAGAACAAAAAGATGGTTAAAAAGAAAATTCAGCAAAGGTGGTCAGTTAAGTAATTGGATTCGCTCAATTGAATATGATGTACTTCAAGATGTTGTGTGGATTGGAAGATTCCTTTACTTAACAAAATTTGATATTAACTCAAGAAGATTTACTGATTTTGATTTAACAATTAACAAGGATGAAAAAAGTAATACGATTAAAACCATTGCTCTTGATGGAGATAGTCTAGTTTGGTTCGGGACTGAAAATGGATTGCACAAATATAATAAGTACATGGATTTATCCGAACCGGGTGCACTTTCTTATTATGATAATCGTTTAAATTATTTTAATGGTGAAGGAGAAAATATATCTGTAGCTGATATTTTATTCGAAAGAAATTTTGTTTGGATTGGACTTGATCAATTTATTACACCGGATAATCCAAATTACAATATAGGCGGGCTATATAGATATGATAGACGAAATGAGTGGTTAAGAATTGATAGTTATTCAGGTTTAGACGGCGATGGTATTTATGCCCTCGAAAGAACCGGCAATTATATATGGGCTTCAATTTATGAGTTCTCAATAACTGCAAAAGAAGCTTTTGGACGTGGACTTGCATTAATAAATAGAATTACCGGTGAAGTCAAAATGCTAAACGATGAGCGAATTCCAAATTCGATTCACTCTCTTTACTTTGATGGAAAAAGTATGTGGCTCGGATCATCGGATGGTGTTGTTCGAATCAATTTATTTAATGAAATTGCTCAATGGGGAGATCACAAATAGAATGAATTTTTCTAAATCTAGATTGAAAGAACTATCCAATAACTTCAGTGGTAAGCAGATAGCTGTTATTGGTGATATGATGTTGGACTGTTATTTTTGGGGTGATGTAAAAAGAATTTCACCGGAAGCACCAGTGCCGGTTGTTGAAATTGACGATGAGTTTTTTCGTTTTGGAGGTGCGGCAAATGTTGCGTTGAATATTTCTTCACTCGGTGGTATTCCCATCCCGCTTGGAGTTGTTGGGAATGACAATGACGGAAATATTTTCCAAAAACTGATTGATGAAAAAAACATTGATTCGTCCGGACTTATTATTGATAATTCACGCCCTACCACAGCAAAAACAAGAGTAATTGCTGGTAAACAACATATCGTAAGAATTGACAAAGAAAGCAAACAAAATATTTCTAAAGAATCAGAAGATAAAATTCTTGGCAAACTGCGATCAGAATTAAAAAATATTGATGCAATAATTTTACAAGATTATAACAAAGGTGTACTTACTCCCCGCTTAATCGAAAAAGTTATTGATCTAGCTATTAAGAATAAAATAATTATTACTGTCGATCCAAAATTTAATAACTTCTTTAAGTATACTAATGTTACGTTGTTTAAACCAAACCGGAAAGAGACAGAAGATGTATTAGGAACACACATGATGAATGATGAAGATATTCATAATTCCGGGCATCAATTATTAGAGAAGTTAAACGCGAAGTATGTTCTCTTAACATTAGGCGAAAAAGGTGTAGCGTTATTTGAAAAAGGCAAGAAAACTGTAAAAAGAATTCCAACCAAAGCTCGAAAAGTCTCTGATGTTTCCGGCGCCGGTGATACGGTGATTGCCACGTTAACAATTGCACTAGCCGCCGGAGCAAAAATTGATGAGGCAGCATATTTAGCTAATTATGCGGGTGGTTTAGTTTGCGAAGAAGTTGGAATAGTACCGATTCAAAAAAACAAATTATTTGATACAGTTGCTGAAGAATAAAAATGAATATTTTAACAGACCGAAAAGAACTATTAGTTATACGAGCTGAATTAAAAAGACAAAATAAAAAAGTTGTCTTTACAAATGGCTGCTTCGATATTCTTCATCCCGGACATGTTGATTATCTCAACAAGGCTAAGCAATGCGGTGATATACTAATTGTTGCATTAAACAGTGACGAGTCGGTTAAAAGAATTAAAGGTGAAAAACGACCAATATTGAAATTAGCAGAAAGAGCATATCTGATTGGGAACTTAAAAGCAGTAGATTTTGTAACTTACTTTGAAGAAGATACTCCCGAGAATATTATTGCAGAACTGATTCCTGATTATTTAATTAAAGGTGAAGATTGGGATATTGATAAAATTATCGGCAGAAATATAGTCGAAAATAATGGCGGTGAAGTAAAACGTATCAAATTTGTCACTGATAGATCATCAACAGATATAATAAGAACTATAATTGAGAGATATAAGTAATTTTGAAAAAGACAAAACGACAAACAAAAAGATCTTTGTTTCACAAGATCGTCAACGTATTTATATCTATCGTTGTCGTTTTGATAGTTCTTATAGTATTATTTCTCGGGATAAGTCAGACTTCTACTTTTCGCGAATATCTCCGCGAGACAATTGTTGAAAATGTAAACAGCAGCATCAATGGCCACCTGCATCTTGGTAAGATCGAAGGGACAATTTTAACAACTATCACAATTAGAGATATTGCGCTCTCCGATTCATCAAACAATTCAATTTTTTACTCGGACAATATCGAAATCAAATTAAATCCTTTTGAATTATTGATTGGGAAAATTCTTCTGCGTGAAATTGCAGTTAACAATGCACAACTTTCTTTGCTTCAAAATGAGGATGGCCAATGGAATATAGCAACTCTATCAGAACCGGAAACTGAGCATGAAATAATTTCAGATGAAACAAAAAGTGAAGACGAATCATCATTCCCCTTTGTAATACAAATTAATGATCTCAATTTAATAAACATGAGATTTGTGGTTCAAACTTATGAGAATCGAGGTAACACAAATGTATATAGGTATATCGACTTTGACGACTTGGTAATCAATAATTTTAATTTTTCGGCTAAAGCAATCTTAGATATATCAAATAACAATTACAGTCTAAATCTTAAAAAACTTTCTTTCGATCCGAATGTTGAGTTATTCAAGCTAAAGGAATTTTCTGGAATTTTTGTTTATCAAAATAAAGATGCAATTGTTCGTAATTTCAGATTGACTTCAGATGATTCGGATATAAGAATTGATGCTAAGTTAAACAAAGTAGATTTTTTTAACGAATTCTCCCTTGAAAAACTTAAAAATGCACCGGCGGATGTTGAAGTCAGTTTATCACCATTTGTCTTTGATGATTTGTCATCATTCTTACCGGTTACAAATTTATTAGGTGACAAAGTAGATGTTTACTTAAAAGCTAATGGCCCTTATGGTAATTTGAACCTTGAGAGTTTATCACTTAAAACCGAAAAAACTTTAGTACAAGCAAAAGGTAAAGTTAGTAACCTTCATATTCCCGATCAGCTTTTAATAGATGTCGAGATTTTTAATTCTTATGCCAGTTACAAAGATGTGGTTTCACTTTTACCGGGTGTAGATTTCCCGGACTTTTCAGAAATCGAATTGAAAAACTTGAATATTACTTTTAAAGGTGCTCCTACTAATTTTACTGCCGATCTTAAGTCTGATGTAAATAAAGGATCGATTGAAACTGTTGCTTCATTGAATCTTGATTCCGATCCAATGAAGTATGATATTAAGCTAAAAACCTCAAGAATTAATTTGGCACCGATTATTAGTGAAGCGTCATCATTGAATATTGATGCAAAAATTGTTGGTTCCGGTGTTTCACCTGAGGAATTGGAGTCGGTTGTTGATCTAAAAATAACTAATTCAACTTACTCTGATTATAAATTGGAAAATATTGAACTCTCAAGTACTGCTTCTAAAAAGAATGTCGAACTGAATATTAATGGTTTGGTTAACTCTGCAAAAATTTCAACGGTGGGATTTCTAAATTTTTCCGAATCAGATAAACCCCGATATGATTTTGACGGAAATATTTCCGAACTAAACTTAGCCGGCTTTTTAAACAATGAAGAATACGATTCTGATCTTAACTTTTACTTTGATGCAAACGGCCACCACTTTAACCTAGATTCTTTATATGGCATGTTCAATCTTAGAATGGACTCTTCTAGGTATAGTTCAAAAGTAATTGATCGAGCTAAACTTTCTCTTCAAATTGTAAAGACTGATGATAAACGAAATATTTACCTTGATTCTGATTTTGTTGACTTCACAATTACAGGAGATTTTTCTTTGGAAAATGCAATTGATGTTTTATCATATGAAGCGGCAATTATTGCAAAGATTTCATCAGAAAAGATTGAAGAGCTAAGTCCGCTGTATAAACCGGACTCGACAATTGTGCTCGAGGAAATTCCCGAGGATATAATTTCGAAAGAGTTAAACTTCGATTTCGCATTTAATTTCAAAGACTTCGAACTCATTTCTATTTTACTTGATGAAGAACTTGATATCGCGGGTTCAGGATCAGGATCGGTGAGCAATACTCGGGATAATTTTTCGATTAATACAGATTTATATATTGATTATTTGCTGACTGTAGGTGATGATGTTTTTTACATTTCCGATCTTGAAACAGATTTTAAATTTTCACGAGATAACTCTTCGCTAAAATTTGAAGATCTGTTTGGCGCTATTTCATTGAATTGCGATAGAATCTATTCCGGTTTCGATTTAGAGAATATTAAGTTCGACGTAATATTCAATCAGAACAAAATGTTCTTCAACCTAGAATCCTTCTTTGACAAAAAAATACTGATTGCGACCGATGGTTATTACATGATTTCACCTTACTCACAAGATATTGATCTAAACAATTTAGAACTCACATACAACCAAACATATTGGAAAAATCTTCGTCCAATTAAGTTAAATATCAAACCAGGAGAATCCCTCGACATTGAAGACTTCTCAATCTATAGTGGAGCGGCAGCCGTATTTATTAACGGGATTGTTTATAACGACGGCAGACAAAATCTTCATACTGATATTAAGCATTTAGATGGACTTTTATTAAGCAGATTACTTACCGGCGAAAACGTTCCGCTGTTTAATGCCAACCTTAATGTGGATGGTGATTTCTCCGGTACTTTTTCAGATCCCGTAATTGATTTCACAGTCAATCTTGATAGTGTTACATATGGCGGTACTTATTTCGGCAACTTATACGGTGAAATAAATTATTTTGATAAATTGATTAACATTGATTCTTATTTCATCGATCCTCAAAAAACTGATTCGATACCAAATCTTGAAATTACTGGTACTGTTCCTATTGATCTTAACTACCAACTTGAAGGTGAACGTTTTAATGAAAAAGATTCTCTTTCAATTCGAATTTTATCTGAGGAATTTAATCTGTCTGCTTTAGGTAATATTCTTCCGCAAATTAAAAATCAAAAAGGTTTACTAACTACAGATCTTGTTATTGAAGGTACACTAGCAGATCCAAAATTAGCAGGCAGTATAACACTTGCCAATGGTGGCTTTAACTCTACACTTAATAATTTGGATTATGAGATTAATACTCTAATTACACTACAAGGCGATAAATTCAATATCGAAAATTTGTCTATTAAAAATGCAGGCGGTACTGCAAACGCTGGGACAATGAATATAAAGGGATCAGGAGACATCGAAAATCTTATTCCGAATAATGTTGTGTTAAAAATAAATGGCGACTTGGCTGTTCTTGGTAACAGATCTCGTAGTGTGCAGCCATTGATTTACGGTGATCTTTTTATTGGAACTAATGGTGATTGGATTTTTGAATACAATTCAAGCGGTGCTTCGATAATAGCAGATGTGAGATTAATAAACACTGATTTAACTTTAATTGCTGAATCCTCGGGTTACCAAGGAGGAACAACATATGAATATACTTTTATCGAAGACACAACAAACATAGATAGAATTCAGCAACAGTTAGAAGAAATAGTATCCTCATCACGAAACAGGGAACCCATATCTGAATCGGAATTGAATTTTGATTATAAATTGAACATCGAAACGGCGAATATTGTAAAATTGGAAATCGTTCTTGCTCAAGCGTTAAATCAAAAACTTAGTGTTGAAGCCTTGGGTAATCTCAAATTTGAAAGTATTGAAGGCAGAACATTAGCTCAAGGTTCCTTTAATTTGCTAGATGGTTCTAAGCTAGAATATTTCAAAACATTTGAAGCCGAAGGATCAATTCGTTTTGAGACTGAAATTACAGATCCATATTTGAATGTTGTTGCAACTTATAGAAGTGATTATCTTCCTCCGAACAGCACAACCAGCGAAGAAGTCGCGGTGAAATTGAGATTAGAAGGACCGGTTAGCGAATTGGGTACAAACCTTGTTAGTCATACCGATAATATTTCGGTTTATGTTGGAACGAGAAATATTGAAAATAACATTCCGGATGAAAGATACGATGCTTCTGATGCGGTTTCCTTCGTTTTGGTTAATCAGTTTAAAGCTGACTTAAGTGCACAGAATAGACAAGATGTAGCAAATCAGACAATTGGAGTGAACACCGGCGCATCGTTGCTTGGTGGAATCTTGACAAGATTCGTAAATTCGGCAGTCGGTGATGTTGTCAATAACATTCAACTTAGCCAAGCCGGTGAAGACACCAAGTTTGCCGTTTCAGGTAGATTCTCTAATTTTAAGTATAGTTTTGGCGGAACTACCGAATTATTTCAAAATATTAACAAAGCAAATCTAAGAGTTGATTACCTCTTCAATCCAAACTTTTTAATTCGGTTGGAAAGAAAAGATCCATTGGTACGAACTTTTGGTATTGATGATAAAATAACTGAGTTAGGATTAAAATACAGGTTCGAATTTTAATGAAGAAAGAAATAAAGGCATTTTTTACAAGACATCCATCTGTTAAAATTAAACCTCGCGAACTTTCGAAAAAGTTAAATGCGAGAGAACCACATCTTTATGAAAAATTAAAAGAAACATTATTCAGACTCTACAAAGAGGGATTATTGGAGAAAGAAGGCAAGAGATATTTTCTTCATTTGAGTCAAGCCCAGAAAAAAAATAATGGTGTAATACAAATAATTGATGATGGAAAATATGCCTTCGTTGTTTTAAACGACTCTCCGATTAAAGATGTATTTGTTTCAGAAAGAAATTTAGGTAATGCACTCAATGGTGATGTTGTTGAAATAGAGATTTTCGATAAACAACGTGGGAAAAATAAAGAAGGAAAAGTATTACGTGTAATCGAAAGAAAAAATAAAGAAATTGTCGGCAAATTGGTTAAAAGTAATTCGACCTATTTCGTGATTCCGGATCAACCCGAACTTCATCGCGATATATATATTCATAAGCAAGATTTGCATGGAGCAAAAAATGGTGACAAAGTTTTAGTGGCTGATATAGTTTGGGATGATAATTCAGCAAACCCACAAGGAGTAATAAAAGATAATTTTGGCAAAGCTGGAAGTTATGAAGCTGAAATAATGAACATAGCCAGAGAATTTAACCTGAATTACAAATTTCCTCCAAAAGTAATTAACCAGGCGAATAAAACTGAAATTGATATAACTGAAGAAGAAATTAAATCGCGCATGGATATTCGCGATAAAATTGTTTTCACAATTGATCCGGATGATGCTAAAGATTTTGATGATGCCCTTTCAGTTGAAGAGTTAAGCAACGGAAATTTATTAATCGGTATTCATATTGCTGACGTTGCTCATTACGTTACCGAAGGATCACCAATTTTTAAGGAAGCACAGAAAAGAGCTAACAGTGTTTATCTTGTTGGGACAGTTATTCCAATGCTTCCGGAAAAATTATCGAATCAAATTTGTTCACTTGTACCGAATGAAGATCGGTTAACATTTAGTGTTGTTATTGAAATGACTAAACGAACTAAAATAATTGATTACAAAATTTCTAAAACAATTATAAATAGTAGGCGCAGATTCACTTATAACGAAGTGCAAGAAATTCTTGATCACAACTCGGGTGATTTTTTTGAAGAAATCTCGTTACTAAACAAAATTGCAAAACAACTTCGATCAAAAAGAATGAATCAAGGCAGTATTAATTTTCATACTCCTGAAGTTAATTTCAAACTTGATGAAAATGGTGTTCCAACAGACATAATAATAAAAGAGGTTAAGGACAGTCACAAACTCGTTGAAGAATTTATGTTACTTGCAAACCAAGTAATTGCGACGCACGTAAACAAGCAAAAGAAAAACTCAATTCCGTTTGTTTATCGCGTGCATGACTTACCCGATGAAGAAAAGTTAAAGGAGTTTGCAAGTTTTGTAAAATCACTTGGTTATACTTTTGAACCGAGTGCTGCAAATAAATCAAAAGAGTTCCAAAGATTACTTGAAGAAGTCGAAGGAACTTCAGACAATGCATTAATAAATGAAGTTGCAATCCGTTCTATGGCTAAAGCTGTTTACTCAACGGACAATATTGGTCATTACGGATTGGGTTTTAAATATTACACTCATTTTACATCACCAATCAGACGTTTCCCCGATTTGATTGTACACAAAATTTTATTTGATAACTTGCATGGCAGAGATTCGGGATATAACTCAGCAAAACTTGAAAGTATTTGTGATCACTGTTCGGCTCAAGAAAGAAGTGCAATTAACGCCGAAAGATTGTCCGTAAAATTGAAACAAATGGAGTACTTAAAGAATCGAATAGGTGAAGAATTTACAGCTATAATTTCCGGAATCACCAATTTTGGAATTTTTGTTGAATTGAGAGAAAACCTATCCGAGGGTTTAATTCGTTTAAGAGATATAAAAGACGACTACTATATATTTGATCAAAAACAATATGCAATTATTGGACAAGATACCGGCAAAAAATATAGACTCGGTGATAAAATTAATGTAAAACTTATAAGAGTTGATGAATCAAAAAGAGAGACGGATTTTGCTCTTTTGAATTAATAAAAATCTTCTAATTTTTAACCTAAAAAAGGAAAGCAATGCGAAGTATAATATTTACTGTCTTCATTTTACTTTCACTTACAATGCAAACAATTGCACAGTTTGGTCAGAATAAAGTTCAATACAAAGAATTTGATTGGTATTATATTCAGACTAAACACTTTGATATATATTTTACTTCCGAGGGAACTGAAATTGCCGAATTTACGGCTAAGGCGGCTGAAGAAGCTTTAGAATCAATACAAGAATCTTTTGACTATCTATTAAATAATAGAATATCTCTTATCGTTTATAATTCTCATAATGACTTTCAAGAAACAAATACAACTGGATCTTACTTAAGTCAAGGTGTTGGTGGATTTACCGAACCATTTAAGAATAGAGTTGTATTCCCGTTTGAAGGATCGTATGATAAATTTCGTCACGTCATACATCATGAACTAGTTCATGCGGTTATGCGAGATATGCTATATGGCGGAACTCTTCAAAACATAATTGCAAAAAATATAACTCTTAACCTGCCGCACTGGTATCATGAGGGAATGGCTGAATATGAAGCAAGCGGTTGGGAAACTAACACTGATATGTTTATTCGTGATGCCATTATGAATGAAAATTTACCGGATATAAATCGTTTATCAGGTTATTGGGGATACCGGGGCGGTCAATCTGTTATGGCTTATATAGCAAGAACTTATGGTCGAGAAAAAATAGGCGAAATACTTCACAAATCGCAATCAACAGGAAGTTTACAAGAAGGATTAAAAGCTTCGATTGGATTAGACTTTGAAGAATTGAATGAACGCTGGCGAAATTATTTTAAAAAACAATATTGGCCCGAAATTGAACACAAACAAAATCCGGATGAATTTGCTAAACGTTTAACAAATCATACAAAAGACGGCGGGTTCTATTATACAAGTCCGGCAATTTCCCCTCAGGGTGATAAGATCGTTTTTATATCAGATCAAGATATTTATCTAGATATTTATTTAATGGACGCTAATACAGGCAAAATAACAAAGAAGATTATTGAAAGCGGAAGAACCCCAAATTTTGAAGAATTGAATATACTTTACCCTTCTTTAACATGGTCACCGGACAATAAAACTATAGCGCTTTCATTAAAGAGCAGCGGTTTCGATAGAATTTATACATTCGATACTGACGAAGAAGAATTCACTGAACTTCCTTTTAAATTGGATGGAATTGAGTCTGTTAATTGGTCTTCTGATGGGACAAAACTCGTCTTTGTAGGAGCTAATGCTGTTCAATCGGATTTATATGTTTATAATCTTGTCACAAAGGAACTCATAAATCTTACTAACGATATTTTTTCGGAATCTGATCCAAGATGGTCGGTTGATAATGAAACTGTATTTTTTTCATCTGATAGAGGAAGGTTTATTGATCCGACTAAAATTCCGGAAAATTTAGATATCTTCTATCACAATTTCCGTCAGCTAGATTTGTATGCCATCAATTCGAAATCATTAAAAATAACTCGACTAACCGACTGGGAATTAAGCGATGAAACTTCCGCAATAAGTTCTCCAGATGGTAAAGAAATTTTGTTTGTCTCAGATAAAAGCGGTATAACAAACCTGTATAGAAAACGTATTTCACTTAATGAATCAGATTCAGTTTCTACCATCGTGGATTTACCTGCGTATCCCCTGACGAATTCTTTGAATGGAATTGAACAGATTTCCACATCAACCGATGGAAAGAAGTTAGTTTTCTCATCGTTATATAAAAGCGGTTATAACATTTTTATGTTGAATAACCCGTTTGAAATGAAACCCGTTGAGGACCTAAAGTACACAAAGTTTATGAAGGAGTTAATTGAATCAAGCTACAAACATTTTGATCCCTTCGTAACAGCCAGGTTGAAAACTGATTCTACTTCTGATGTTAAACTAGTTGAGGAAAAAGAAATTAATTTGACTGAAAGCAAAGACAGTTCACGAATTATTACCGGGCAATATGTTCAAGAAGATTCGACCAATGAGGAAATTGTTGATTATTCTAGATTTGTTTTTGGAGAATCAGTTGCAACTTCTGATTCGATTTCCTCCAAATCGATGCGTGCGGAAATGTTTTCAGAAAAATTAGACGATGATGGAAATTTTCTTTTAAATAGATACAAAATTGATTTCTCACCAGATCTTATTTATGCAAATGCTGGTTACAGCACTATGTACGGAGTACTCGGTACAACTGTTTTATCTTTTAGTGATGTCCTTGGTAATCATAGATTGGTTGGGATAACTAGCCTCCAAATTGATTTAAAAAACAGTGATTATGGTTTGGCATATTATTATCTGCCCAAAAGAATAAACTATGGTATCGAGGGATTCCATACCGCAAGATTTGTTTACCTTTCTAGACCCGGTGGTGCAGATTTATTTAGATTCAGAAATTTCGGCGGCATTGTATCTGCTAGTCTTCCAATTAACAGATTTTACAGAATTGACGGAAGTCTAGGTGTGTTTTCTACATCATCAGAAAACTTAGATGATTTCAGAGAACCATCAAAGAAAAGAACATTTGTAATCCCTTCTATAAGTTTTGTTCATGATAATGTTTTATATGGATACACTTCCCCTATTGAAGGAACAAGATATAAATTAACACTTTTTGGTAATCCCGGCATAGATGATGGATCTAGAAGTTTCTATTCTCTATTGTGGGATTATAGAACGTACTTAAGATTTTGGTTTGATAATCATTTTGCGATTCGATTTTCCGGAGGTTACTCTGCTGGCGCAAATCCACAGAGATTTTTTATCGGAGGTACGGATAATTGGGTAAATAGACAATTTGCCACCGGAGAAGTTCCTATTGAAGATCCCGAAGATTTCGCATTCTTTACGCCGGGTTTACCGTTACGCGGTTATGATTACGCCCAACAAATTGGCACTAAATATTCACTTCTCAATTTAGAATTGAGGATGCCTTTAATTCGTTATTTATTGACCGGACCACTACCTTTATTTTTTCAAAACATTTTAGGAACGGCGTTCGTGGATGTTGGATCTGCCTGGAACAATAATGATCAACTTCAATTTTTTACCAAGAATAACGAAGGGAATACAATTACAAAAGATTTGCTGATTGGAACCGGTTTTGGTTTTAGAGTTTACTTTATATTCTTGTGGAGAATTGATGTAGCTTGGTCTTACAACGTGGATGCTTTTTCAACACCCAGATATTACTTCTCAATCGGGTTAGATTTTTAATTTTGAGGCTGTATCAAAAGTAAATTTCAAAAACATAATCTGTGGGAATCAGTTCAAATCTGCGTTCCAATTTTATAAAAAACTTTACTTTTGATGCAGCCCTATTTATTTTCTGCAGCAACGGGTTTAGCTTCTTCTTTCTTTACTGTTTTTGTTTCCTTCTTTTCTTTTGTCCCATTATTCTTATAATCGGTTTGATAAAATCCGCTTCCTTTAAAAATCGGTGCTGCACCGCCACTGATCAATTTTCTCAACTCACCTCCACAACTTTCACAAACTGTTACCGGTAGATCAGTAATTTTTTGAAAATACTCAAATAAGTTTCCACATGACTGGCATTTATATTCATATGTAGGCATTTTATTACTCCCATAATTAAGCGCTGTAAAAATATATCTTTGAAGCCAAAAAAAAAACAAGTATTTTGGTTCGGTCTGATTAATCACAAATTCATTAATCTCCATGTTGAAAAAATTTTTCTTCGTACTACCAATTTTATTACTTCTTCTCACATCATGTCTAAACTATACACAAATTACCACTATTAAAACCGATGGCAGCGGCGAAATGTTTGTGCATTACTGGATGAAATGGGAAGATAAAAAAGATTCGGTCTTGCTTAACAAACTACACATCTTTAATGCTGATAGCATTAGAAATGAATTTTCATCTCCACACAATACAATAGAGAGAATTAATACATTTATAAATTATGCTGATTCTACGATTCATGCTCAAGTTGAACTTGAATACAATAATTTTGATTCTCTAAAGTTTACTAGAGCATTCAAAGGGGCAAATTTTTCTCTCGTTGATGGCCCAAATGAGACGAAAATATTTTCACAATACCTACTTCCTTTTGCAACGGGATTTGGATTGAAACCGGATGACTTTAAAATTTCGCTTATTTATTACCTGCCGGGAGAAATTTTAAGTCACAACGCAAAATCAAAATCACGGAACAAATTAACTTGGGATTATTCGTTGAGTGAAATACGGAGCGGTGAAAAGATTTCGGCAACATATCGCCCTTTTCGCTTAAAAGAAACTCCACAATGGGTTTATTTCTCAAGTTTGCTTGTGATTTTAATAGTGCTTTATTACTTGTTCAGAAAAAGGAAATAAAGTTTTATTCATTATAAGTTATTGTAATTACTTTATTTGACATACCTTTTCTATTTAGCTATATTTGAAATCTGTATATTTTAGAAGACGATGAGGAAAGTGTGGAATCTACTCCACTAATATTTTCCGGTAGCTCAAATCCTGAACTTGCTAAGAAAATAACAAATTATCTTAGCTTACCTTTGGGAACACTAGATCTAAAACGATTTAGTGATGGCGAAATTTGGGCTAAATACCAAGAAAATATTAGAGGAAGAGACGTCTTCATTGTTCAGTCAACCCATCCTCCTGCTGATCACCTGATGGAGTTGTTAATATTGATTGATGCGGCAAGAAGAGCTTCCGCAAAACGAGTTACTGCTGTTATTCCCTACTTCGGTTACGCAAGACAAGATAGAAAAGATCAACCAAGAGTTGCCATTACTGCAAAACTTGTTGCAAATCTTTTAACTGTAGCTGGTTGCGATAGGATAATAACTATGGATTTGCATGCTGCTCAGATACAAGGATTTTTTGATATACCTTTTGATCACTTATACGCAAGTCCGGTTTTCACTTCTATCTTTAAGGAAATGGCCGAAGAAGTCATTATGGTTTCGCCGGATATGGGTGGAATAAAATTAGCCCGTTCTTATGCTAAACGCTTAAATACAAACATTGTTGTTTTAGATAAGAGAAGGCCCGAACACAATTATGCTGAAGTGATGCATGTAATTGGTGATGTTGATGGGAAAAATGTCCTTCTGATTGATGACCTAATCGATACAGGAGGTACTTTCGTGTCGGCAGTTTCAGCTCTGAAGAAACATGGTGCAAAAAATATTTACGGAACTATTACTCATCCTGTTCTTTCAAGTGATGCGGTTAAGAGAATAGAAGATTCTGAATTAGACACTCTATATGTGAGCGATACTATTCCGCTTAGCATGGATAAAATGAGCTCAAAAATTGTTGTAAGAACCGTTGCAGAATTATTTGCCGAAGCGGTTATTCGTTCTTATAGAAATGAATCTATAAGTTCACTTTTTGAAATTGATAAAGGTTAGAAAAGTATATTACACGGAGATAAAATAAAATGGCTGAAGTAACATTAAAAGCAAAAAAAAGGGAGATTTCAACTAAAGGTGCAATTAACCAAGCAAGAAAAAGTGGTAAAGTGCCCGGTGTTTTCTATATTAAAGGTCAGGAAGGTATTCCCATTTTAGTTGAAGAAAATGATATTAATCCACTTGTATTCACATCTGAAAGTCACTTGATACAGTTAAAAATTGAAGGTGACTCTGCCGATATGCATGAATCAATTCTAAAAGAAATTCAGTTTGACCCGGTAACCGATAAGGTTGTTCACTTTGATTTAAGAGGTATTACCAGAGGTGAAGTACTTGAACTCGAAATCCCATTAGTCCTTAGAGGAACTGCAGTCGGGGTTAAAGAAGGTGGAGTATTGCAACAAACATTGCATAAATTACAAATAGAATGTTTACCGCGGCACATCCCCGAACATTTAGAATTCGATGTATCTAACTTAAAATTCGGAGAGTCAATCACAATTGCAGATCTTTCTTTCGAAAATGTTAAAATTCTTAATCCGGTAAAAGCTGTCGTCCTTTCAATAGTTGCACCGAAAATTGTAGATGATAGCAAAGAAACCGAAGAAGAATCTGCTGAAGAAATCAACGAACCTGAAGTGATTAAAAAAGGTAAAGCTGAAGACGAAACAGACGAGTAATTATTATTGCAAGCTGTAATAGGTATTGGAAATCCCGGCGTCAAATATGTTAATACTAAACATAACGCCGGGTTTATTATTATTGATAGATTTCTCGAAAAAAATAATCTAATTTACAAGACTTCAAAAAGCGACTATCTTTTTGTTGAGGGCAAATTTCGAGAAAATGATTTTCTAATTGTCAGACCGACAACTTATGTAAATAATTCCGGCTTTGCCGCAATTGATATTTGTAGAAATTATAATATCAATATCGAGGATTTATTAGTTGTTGTTGATGACATTAATCTTGGAATGGGACATCTAAGAATTAGGAAAAGCGGTGGCAGTGGTGGTCATAATGGATTAGAATCTATTATCTATCATCTAGAATCACAAAATTTTCCAAGAATGCGTTTTGGGATCGGTGCTGAATTTGAAGAAGGATTGCAAGCCGATTACGTATTAAGTAAATTTTCGACCGAAGAATTAACCAAGTTAAAACCAAATTTTGATTTTGCAGTCGAATTAATTGATGAATTTTTGATCGGTGGTATTAAAAATATGACCGATCATTTTAGTAAGTTTTCGAATAAAATTAATCAAAAAGAACCCCCACACGAAAGAGAGGAAAACTAGGAGAAAAATATGGATTCGTTAATTTTCGTAATTCCTGTCCTTGGACTAACTGCACTTCTCTACTCATATACAAAAAACGTTTGGATCAATAAACAACCTGCCGGCACAGACAAAATGATTGAAATTGCCGGACACATTAAAGAAGGTGCTATTGCTTTCTTAAAAACAGAATATAGAGTTTTAGCAGTATTTGTAGTGTCTGTTGCAATATTACTCGGGATTGCAAATTCCGGACGAGAAGATTCTTCATGGATTATAGCAATCTCATTTATTGTCGGAGCCTTATGTTCAGGCCTTGCCGGTTACCTTGGAATGATTGCTGCAACAAAAGCCAATGTTAGAACAACCAACGCTGCTAGAACAGGTTTAGGACCAGCCCTAAATATTGCCTTTTCAGGCGGTGCAATTATGGGGATGAATGTTGTCGGCTTAGGTATCCTCGGATTAAGTGTTCTGTTTATTGTTTACAGCAACCTCGATTGGGATCTCGGGAAAGTCATAAATGTTCTATCAGGTTTCTCACTGGGTGCATCCTCAATAGCCTTGTTCGCAAGAGTGGGCGGTGGTATTTATACAAAAGCTGCAGATGTTGGAGCCGATTTAGCCGGAAAAGTTTATGAAGGAATCCCTGAAGATGACCCGCGTAACCCAGCAACAATTGCCGATAACGTTGGTGATAACGTTGGCGATGTCGCAGGTATGGGAGCGGATCTATTTGAGTCTTATGTTGGAGCAATTATCGGGACAATGGTTCTTGGTGCATTATTCGCCAGCCCGGAAGTTCCTGAGTTGGGACTTGAAGCCGTACTTTTGCCATTATTTATCGCCGGAGCGGGAATTATTTTATCAATTGTGGGCTCATTCTTCGTAAAGGTTAAAGAAGGTGGTAATCCTCAAAAAGCTTTAAACATTGGTGAATTTGGTGCCTCAGGTTTGATGGTCATTGCATCGTATTTTATTATTCATAACGTTCTCCCCTCTTCATGGGAATTTGGTGGATTTCAATATACAAGTAACGGAATTTTCTTCGCAACACTTATCGGATTATTTGCAGGCACCTCAATTGGTTTGATTACAGAATATTATACAGGTACCGATAAAAAACCCGTAAAAGGAATTGCAAATCAATCTATTACTGGTGCTGCTACAAATATTATTTCCGGTCTTGGTGTTGGTATGATGTCGACAGCTTTTCCAATTATTATTAT